>CANDCB010000014.1 GCA_947383065.1 uncultured Bacillota bacterium
CAAAAACCGAGAAAGTTAAATTAGAAGTAAAAGTTAAAGAAGGCGTAGAGTTAATTGATTTTAATGATGAAATAACACTTCACCCAGCTGAAAATGATATTGAAATAAAATTTACTGACGACTTTGGTGAAAAAAGTCTTACAATAGTTATCTATGTTGGTCAACACCATGGAGCTGATGTCGATTCAGAAAATACTGGTTATATATTTAATAAAATGTTAAGTCAAATAAAAGGTATCGAAACACTAAATGATTTAAATAATTTAGGCTTATTAGAAGAAATTGCTTTTAAAAATAATCCAAAGTTTATGGACCATATAGGTGATTTGTGTTCTTATAAAAATTACATTATTAAACCATTAGAAAACGAAGAATTAGAACAAAATCTTGGTTATCCTTTTGAAAAGTATGGAAATATGGAATATCGCTGGAAATTCCCATGGTGTCATGATAATTGTTTACAAATGTATGAAAACATTCCTAGTAAAACTTTTACTGAACATTTAGCTAATATCTACGATAATGGAAAACATGTTACGTTTATTGCTAAGAACAAAACAGGACTTAAAAATCTTTTTAAAATTGTTAGTTTTGCTAATACTAATTTTATTCAGCGTAATGCTAGAATCCCAAGAAAGTTAATTGAAGAAAATCGTGAAGGATTATTAGTTGGTAGTGCTTGTTTAAATGGTGAAATTTTTTATTTATCTGAAACTAGAAGTGAAGAAGACTTAATGGAAGCAATGAAATTTTATGATTATATTGAAGTCCAACCACCAGAAAACTATTCTCATTTATTAAGAGGTCATGATATTAATAATTTAGAACATCTAAAATATGGTTTAAAAAAGATTATTAAATGTGCTAAAAAATTAGGTAAAATAATTGTTGCTACTGGTGATGTCCATAATATAAATAAAGATGATAGATTATATAGAGAAATTATAGTTAATCAAAATGTCCCTGGTAAAGGAAGACATCCTTTAGCTCGCTATTTAAATGGTAGTAGTAAACGAAATAATAATGAAGATAATATAAATAAATGCATAGAACAAGCATCTTCATGTGGAATAAATATAGGATTTATAGAAAAGAAAGTTTTAAAATACATTTATGTTCTTTCAAAAATAAAAAAGATTCCAATCACAGTTTTAAATTTAGCAGCTATATATTGCCCCGGAAAAAAAGAAGCTTTAGAAGAATCTTTTAAAGGTAAAGATGGCGATACTGAAAAATTAAAAACTATTTCCACAGTTTTAAGAAATTTAAAGGTTGCTGGAATTATTACAGAAAACGAAGGAGAATATTCTCTTAAAGGCAATTATAACGATTCTATAATGCCAACACAGGGTCACATTCCAAACCAATTTCTTAGAACAACAAAAGAAATGTTAGAAGAATTTAGTTTTTTAGAAGATAAAGAATTAATTAAAGAAATAGTTATTGATAATCCAAATAAGATAATTGATGAATTAGAAGAAATTGAAGTTGTTGTTTATCCTGATAAACCATATTCTCCAATTATTGAGCACTCCCAAGAAACTTGTCGAGACTTGGTTTTTGATAAAGCTCATAGTATGTATGGTAATCCTTTACCAAGAAATATAGAAGAACGTATTGCTCAAGAATTTTATGGTGATAAAATCATGGGCCTTGTTACTGATAAAATAAAACTTGATAATCCAAATTTAACTGATGAAGAAATCGACGAGATTCTTCCTAATAAAATTCATGAAGTTATAATGAGTGGCTATGATGGTGTAGTTGAATTAATGAGTGATAAACTAATTAGAGAGTCTCCAGAATCATTAGAAAAAGAAGAAGCTATAAAAAAAGCTAAAGATGCTTTGGGAGGTATTATTGGCGGTGGCTTTGATGTTATTTATCTTATCGCCCAAAAACTTGTTAAACATTCTAATGATGATGGATACTTAGTTGGTTCTCGTGGTTCAGTAGGTTCTTCATTTGTCGCAAGTATGATGGGTATCACTGAATGTAATGGTCTACCAGCCCATTATTATTGTCCTAATTGCCAATATTCGGAGTTTCAAGATGAAAACGGTGTATCTTATAAAGAAAACTATGCTTCAGGCTTTGATTTACCAGCCAAAGAGTGTCCAAAATGTAATACTGTTATGATACATGAAGGAAATGATATGCCTTTTGCAACTTTCCTGGGTTTTAATGCTGATAAAGTTCCAGATATCGACCTTAATTTCTCAGGAGACAATCAAGCTTCGGCTCATGAATATACAAAAGTATTATTTGGGACAGATAACGTCTATCGTGCTGGGACTATAGGAACAGTTGCCGATAAAACAGCTTTTGGCTATGTTCAAGGATTTTATGAAGAACGACTACATGATATTTTAAAAATAGAAGCAGCCAGTTACGGCTTACCAATTATGGGAAAAGATGACTTAAAGAAAAAAGGAGTTATAAAATCCTTTATCCGTGAACCAGAAATAGAAAGAATCTCTGTTGGATGTATGGATGTTAAAAGAACAACAGGACAGCACCCAGGAGGAATAGTTGTTGTTCCTGGTTACAAAGATATTTGGGATTTTACACCATTTCAGTATCCTGCCGATGATCCTACTAGTGCTTGGCGCACAACCCATTTTGATTACCATGCTATCGACGCTGACCTTTTAAAACTTGATATACTAGGACACGATGATCCAACCGTTTTAAGAATGCTTCAAGATTTATCTGGTTTAGATGTTACTAAAATTGATTTAGGAGATCCAGATACAATGAAAATCTTTACAGGTCCAGAAATATTAGGAGTTGACCGCTATAAATTACGTGGATTAACTGATAAAAATGGTCAAAAATATTGCCCAACCGGAACATTAGGTGTTCCAGAATTTGGTACCTCATTTTTATTAGGAATGCTTGAGGAAACAAAACCAACCACTTTTGCCGAACTTATTAAAATTTCGGGTCTATCTCACGGAACAGATGTCTGGCTTGGTAATGCTAGAGATTTATGTACTCCAGATGAAGCTGGAAATATTCAAGTGCCTTTTAAAAATGTTATAGGATGTCGTGATGATATTATGGTTAACTTAATTGCTTGGGGTATGAAACCAGCCAAAGCTTTTAAAATAATGGAATTTGTTCGTAAAGGCAAAGCTTCAAAAGATCCAGTAACATGGGCTGACCATGCCGCTACCATGAAAGAAGCCAATATTCCCGAATGGTATATAGAATCTTGCCGTAAAATAAAATACATGTTCCCTAAAGCCCATGCTACAGCTTATGTAACATCAGCTTTTAGAATAGCTTGGTTTAAAGTTCACCATCCAATTTGGTATTATTGTGCCTACTTATCAATCCGTCGTGATCAATTTGATATTGAATCAATGGTAAAAGGTGAAGACGCTATTAGAGCCAAGATTGATGAAATAGATGCCAAAGGTAATTCTGCTAGCAATAAAGAAGTTGACACAAGAGATACATTATGTTTATGTTTAGAAATGGTATGTCGAGGATTCTATTTTAAAAATATCGATGTTGATAAAAGTGATGGTAAAAAATTTATTATTACAGAAGATCAAAAAGGTTTAATTATACCATTTAGAGCTCTAGATGGTCTTGGTGAAAATGTTGCTGAAGCAATAGTTAAAGCCCGTCAAGGAGGTCCATTTATCTCAATGGAAGATTTAAGAACACGAGGCAAAGTAAACACAAGTGCCATGGAAAAACTAAAAGCTTTAGGATGCTTAGATAATATGTCAGAAAGTAATCAATTAAGTTTATTTTAGAAAAACTAAGAAAAGAGGAAAAATTTTTATGGAAAATTATGATGAAAATATAGAAGATATAAAAGAAAATAATATTGAGATAGAACCCTTATTTACTGAATATGTTGACTTTGAAACATTTAGTAAATCAGACTTTAGAGCTGTAAAAATTAAAGATTGTGAAGAAGTCCCTAAAAGTAAAAAGCTTTTAAAATTCACTCTTGATGATGGTACAGCAACAGAGAGAATTATTTTAAGTGGAATTAAAGAATACTATAATCCAGCCGATTTAATTGGTAAAACAGCAATAGCAATTCTTAATTTACCACCACGTAGCATGATGGGGCTAGTTTCTTCTGGCATGTTAATTTCTGCAGTTCACAATGAAAATGGTCAAGAGAAATTAAACTTATTATTAGTAGATGATAATATTCCCGCAGGTGCTAAATTATATTAAAAATAATTTTCTATATTACATATTTAATATTGCATATAATATAAATTTAAACTTATAAAATAATAATTATATTATTTTAAAAACTAAAAAAATAAGATAAAATTTAATCTTATTTTTTTAATAAAAAGATTTTTAGAAAATTTCATACTTAAATTTGTAACAAATAAAAAATCTATGATAAAATCAACTTCATAAAAAAGCCATTTAATATTTTATTGATTAACTGCCCAAAACACTTTTAATTTATAACATAAAATATTAAATAGTAAAAGAGAGTGTTTTTATGAATTCAAAATTATTTAAAAAATATGCCTTTGTTTTTCTTCTTTTTATAATTGGAAGTTTTATTGGTTTTGCCCATGAAAATTTACTAACTTTAATAAAGGGGCACTATCATTTAAGACAAGGCTTATTATATGCTCCATTAATTCCTATATACGGTTTGGGATTACTTGTTTTTTATGCTATTTATAGTAATTTAAATATAAATAGTAAAAACAAATTCTTAGAAATAATCTATATATTTCTAATTGGCTTATTTGTGGGAGGAATTACTGAATATTTATGTTCTTTTTTCCAAGAGAAAATATTTGGAACTATTTCCTGGGATTATTCTTACTTGAAATTTAATTTAAATGGTCGTACGAGTTTATTTCATGCTAGTTTTTGGGGATTATCAGGAGTTTTATTTTATGAATTTGTTCTTCCAGTTTTAAAAAAGCTTAAAAAACTTTTAGATTCTAACTGGCTTAAGATTGTTACAATAATTTTAAGTATCTGTTTATTATTTGACTGTTCAATAAGTACAATTGCTTGTTTACGTCAAACACAAAGACGTAATGGCATTATGCTCAGAATAAAGTCGAAGAATTTTTAGATTATTATTATCCAGATGAAACTATAAACCGTGTCTATAATAACGCTTCAATAATTAAATAGATTTAAAGACATAAAAAATTTGCTTATTTTATTATTTATGCTTATAATACATATTATTTTAAGGGGGGAATATATGTTAAATTTCAAAAGGGAGTCTTTACCATTAAAAACAACTACTGGTCGTCTTCTAACTTTAAATAGAGAATTTTTAGAAGACTTAGTACACGAATTAGAAGAATTTCTAGAAAATGAACATTTTATGAATAATAGAACTTTTTCTAAAAAGGTTATGTTCACACATGAAATAAAAGCCAATAACACCGTTGAGGGAATAAATGATTCTGTAACTTTAATCGAAAGAGTAATTGACGACGCCAAAGCCGTAATTGACTCAGAAAGAAGAAATAGAATTATTAACTTATATAATGGCTATAAATATATCTTAGGCGGAAAAGAAATAACTGCGGAAAATGTTGGCGAATTATATAAAATTCTTAGCCGAGGTTTATTATGCCACAGTGATTCTACACGTATGGGAGAACTTTATAGAACTGCTCCGGTTTATATACTTAGAAATGGTCGACTAGATGGAACAATGGATGAAGGAGTATTAGCTGAAAATATTCCTGAGTATATGGAAAACTTCTTTTCATATGTTAATGATGGCAAAACTTTTGATTCACCTACAGATTATTTTATCAAATCTCAGATTATGCATTTTTACTTTGTGTATATTCACCCTTATTTTGATATAAATGGTCGTACTAGTAGAACAGTAGCTATGTGGTATTTACTTAATAATGGTATTTATCCTTATATTATCTTTAATAGGGGAATAAATTTTGATTCAACTTATGATAAAGTTATTAGAGAATGTAAAGATAGACATGAACTTACTAAATTCTTAAGATATATGTTATTAAATGTTAAAAAAGAATTAGAAAAAGAATATTTAACTCACCATTTTCAAGAAATGTCATGCCGAAAATGGAGTACCTTAGATTATCAAACCTTGGAGTATATTTTATCAATGCGAGGAAATAAAACTGTCCTAGACTTTACTGAATTTTATAATAATTTCAATGATAAAAAACGTGCTAAAGAAGTATTTGAAACTATGATATTACCAATGATTGATGATGGTACTATTGACGTAGTAAGAAATACCAAAAAAAGAATGTTTGATGACATACCTAATGTCGAATTCGCTCTTAGTCAAAGTAGAATGTCTGAAATAGATACAAGTAAAGTAAAAAGACTTGTTATATAAGAAACCTTTTTGTGTTTCTTTTTTTATTAAATCTATAACATAATAGTTGGGATTTTTAATTATTTAAGATATAATATAAAAGAATGAATATATTTCTTTTTATTATTAAAAAATTTAAGTTTTTAAAAAAATAATATAAAAGATTATTACAAGATAGGAGATAGTTTATGGAATATTTAGACGCATATGATGAGTTTGAAAATTATTTAGGAAAATTCCCTCGTGATGAAGTTCATGAAAAAGGAATGTGGCATAATACAGTTCACTGTTGGTTATATGATAATAACAAAAATGTTTACTTCCAAGTAAGAAGTGATGCTGATAAACTTTATACAACCTCATCTGGTCATGTCAGAGCAGGGGAGACCTTAAAAGAAGCTTTCGGCCGCGAAGTAAAAGAAGAAATTGGTGTGGATGTTGATTATGACAAAGCTGAATTAATACGTGTCAATCACTGGCAAATGGATAGTGAAAAAAATGGCAAAAAAATATTTGATCGTGCTTTTGCCAATATTCATATTCTAAATATAGGTGAAGGTAACTTAGACTTTAAATTCTTAGATGGTGAAGTAAATGGCATAATAAAATTAAATGCTAATGATACTTTAAAATTATTTCATGATGAGGTAAAAGAAATAAAAGGGGAATTCATAGGTAACGATAAAAAAGAACAAAGAGTTATTCATAAAGAAGATTTTCTAGTATGGAGTCATGAAGAAATAAATAAAAAGTTTGGTTATATTGTTGAAGCGATTTCTAATAAATGAAATCGCTTTTTAAAAAAAGAAGACTAGTCTTCTTTTATAGGAATATCTTTTAAATCAAAATTATTTAAAGATTCATTTATAGCATGTTCATATAGATAAGCCGCTTTTAATTCATATTTATAAATAATAGAATCTTTAATGGGCTTTGTAGGTAAAGAAAAAGTTTTCTTAATTGAATTTATATAATCTTGTCCAATCTTATTAAAACCAAGTATTTTAATATAATTAAGCTCAGCTAATTCATTATCTTTTTTTGTTAATCCAATAAGTATATGTAAAAGTAATCTGTTAATCTTATTATAAGTATAACGTTTTGTCTTAATATTCATTATGAGTTCATCTAAAGAATTAGAATTTATTATGTATTTTAAAATGCGATATTCTATTCCTTCATCAACATCTAAATAGATACTAAGATCTTGATCAGTTAAGATTTTAAATTTTAAAAGATTAAATAATGAATTATTACTAATATTTAACAAAGATGTAGTTACTTGTTGAGGTAAAAAATATTTTACATCTTCACCATTTCTAAGTTTTTCTCTAATATTACTAGCACTTACTATTTGGCCATTAGATCTTATATCATGATAATCATTAGTCCTCTTAATTGTTTCTGGAATAATTTGGGG
Organism: uncultured Bacillota bacterium; assembly: GCA_947383065.1. The sequence continues at coordinate 7,755 of CANDCB010000014.1, forward strand.
ATTTATTTTTCTTATTGCCTTTATATAAGATATACCAAGTATATCATTTGGTTTATTAAAATCATCTTCTATATTAAGAGCTTTTTTCATTGCTGTAGGGTAATTAAAACCTTCTTTTAAATATGTTTTAACTTCATTTTCATAATCTGGATTATTAAGTTGAATATCAACAATTCTATTTAATAAATCCAAATCATTTGACTCACTTCCAAATATTAGGTGATCAATTTTAAATTCATTTAATAATTTGACACTATAAAAAGCAAATATATCACTAGATTGCGTTCCATATATAAATGGTAATTCAACAACAACATCAATATTATGTTTCAAAGCAATTTTAACTTTATCTTCTTTTTTCAAAACAGAAATTGTTCCTCGTTGTGTAAAATAGCCATTTAAAACTAATACGATTATTGAATTTGGATATTTTTCTTTTATTTTATTAATGTGATATGCATGTCCATTATGAAACGGATTATATTCTGCTATTATACCTATTATATTCAAGTTAGCCACCTTCTTTACATCATTAATTTTATTATAAGACGTTGTAATATTCAAGAAAAGTTGATATAATTGATTAGCTAGTAGGTGAATAAAATGTATATTGATTTGGCAAAAGTAGATGAAAAAGGTATTATTATAGATGATATTATTTCATTTGGTGATGAATATATAAAAAAGACACCTATTCAAAAATTAGATAATGTTAAAGTTAAAGGGAAAGCCTATTATAGCGTAACTAACGAAATTGTTTTTGATTGTATTGTTGAAGGAAAAATGGTTTTATTAGACGCTATCGATTTAAAACCATTAGATTATCCTTTTCATTTAGAAATTTCAGAAGTATTAAGTGAAAAGAATGATGAAAAAGATGAAAAAGAATTAAAAAAACTTGATATTATTGATATTTTATGGCAAAATATTGTACTAGAGGTCCCAATTAGTGTTCGCAAAGAACCTAATAAAAAATATCATCTAAAAGGTGATGGTTGGGAACTAGTAGATGAAGAAAGAAAAAAGTTAGATCCAAGATTAGCTCCTTTGTTAGAGCTACTTGAAAAAGAAGGGAAGGAGTGAAATCATGGCAGTTCCTTTTAGAAGAACAAGTAAAACTAAAAAAAGAATGCGTCGTACTCACTTAAAAAAAGAAGTTGGAACTTTAACTAGTTGTCCTAAATGTGGTGCAACAATCCAACCTCATCGTGCTTGTATGAAATGTGGTTATTATAAGGGTAAAGAAGTAATCGTTACTCAAGAAGAAACTACTCAAGAATAGTTTTAAACTCCTTTGAGTAGTTTTTTAATGTCTAAAATATAATTTTAATAATTGATTTTATTTAAATATATTTATATACTTAAATTATAGTAAGGTTTATATAGAGAGGATGTAAAGATATGAAAAAAACAATTCTTTTAATTATATTATGCTTTTTACTTTGTAGTTGTTCAAAAAATGAATTAGAAAATAAAGAGCCTGTAAAAAAGGTGGAATATTATTGTGAAAATGGTACATTAGTTGAAAATCGTTGCAAAATTGTTGAACAAGTTAAAGCAATCGTTGATTGCCCAGATGGATTTCCATTTAATGAAGAACTAAAAACTTGTGCAAAGATTGTCGCCATTCCTGCACCAGGCAAATATACCTGTATAGAAGGTTATAAACTTAAGGGTGGAAAATGTATTAGCGAAATTAGTTATGATAAAATAGACGGGAAATGTCCTGCAGATAAAAAATTATATAATGGCGAATGTAAAGATATAAAATATAGAGTCTATGAATATTATTGTCCGGAAGGAACATTAAATAAAGATAAATGCGAATTCCCTGATGAGAAAAAAACTGAAATATCATGTCCAGAAGGCTATACGATAAATAAAAAAAATGTAACTTGTGAAAAAATTACGATGATTGATGCCCAAAAAAAAGAAGTTCCTAACTAATATTTTTGTGAATTTTATATTTCATCAGTTCACATCTTAATTCTTACATGCTATAATATTTTATGTAAGGCCCCTTTAGTTAAATGGTATAACAGGACCATGGTAAGGTTCAATTGAAGGTCCGATTCCTTCTTGGGGCACCATTTTGTATATTTTAAGCTCGTATTTACGGGCTTTTTTCTTTTTTACTCCAAAAAATTACTCTCAAAATAAATATATATAATATTTATACTTTAAATAATATGACACTTATTTTTTATTGTTAAGTTAATTTATAATGGTATAATAATTTTAGGTGTGATAAATATGAAAAAAATAAAAATTATCTTTATATGTTGCTTAATCTTGTTAATTCCAAATAAAATTTATGCTCATCCCGGTAGATTAGATGGTAAAGGATGCCACACATGTAAAACCAATTGCTCATCTTGGGGCTTAAATCACAATGAATATCATTGCCACAATGGTAGTACTTATTCAAACTCCAAAGGTCAAATATACAACAAAGATGGCTCACTAAAGAGTAATCCTTCAAATAATAATTCTTCTAATAAAAACCAATCCACTAATTCTAATACTAATTCTAATACTAATACATCAAAGCCCCCAGTTTATAAAAAAAGTAGTGATACAAATTTATCTTTTATAAAAGTTGATGGTGAAAATATTCCTATAGATACTGAAATGAACTTTAACACTACAAATGATAATCCAAAAGTAGAAGCCAAACCTTCTCATAATAAAGCAACTTTAAATATTAATAGACCCAATTCCTTTTCTAAAGATAAACAAAACGAAGTAACAATAGTAGTAAAAGCTGAAGATAATTCTCTAAAAGAATATAAATTATATATTAATTTAGTTAGTAATGACGCTACAATAAAAAGTCTAAAAATAAATAATGAAGAAATAAATGTCAGTGACGAAATGTTTTATGAAACGTCAGAAAGTAAAATAAAGTTACTTACTAAAACCAGTGATGAAAAAGCACAAGTAACCAGCAACCAAGAATATGACTAGATC
>CANDCB010000015.1 GCA_947383065.1 uncultured Bacillota bacterium
GGAACAATTATAACAAATAATGTTAGTTTTTTTGAACCTGAGTTATTAAAATTAAGTAAGGATGATTATGATAGATTATTTAAAGAGTGTAAAAATTTATTAGAATTTAAAAGCGATTTAGATAAAACATATCGTGAAAAAGAGCATATGCTAACTGAAAATGAAGAAATAATTGTTAGTGAATTAACTAATGCAGTTAATAATTTTGAAGATATGTCATCAACTCTTTTAAATAAAGAACATGATTATGGGAAAATTAAGTTAGATAGTGGTGAAGTTGTAACTATAGCAACCAATAATTTTCGCTTTTTGATGCATAATAAAAATTCAAACATTCGAAAAAAAGTATTTAATCAATTTAATAAAAAATTGGTGCAATATAGTGATACAAATGCAATGTATTTAAATAGTTATGTAAGTTTGAATGATAAGATAGCTAAAATTCGTAATTTTGAAGATTCTTGGCATGCAAAATTATTTTCTTTGAATTTGAGCGATAAAGTTTTTAAAACTTTAATTGATAGCGTTTCTGAAAATGTTAATTCTTTACATCGTTTTTATGATTTAAAAAGGAAGTTTTTAGGATTTGATAAGCTTAATAGATATGATTTATATTTAGATTTAGCTAAATCTGATAAAGAAATAAGTATTAAAGAAGCTCAAAGTTTAGTAAGAAAGTCTTTAGAACCGCTTGGAGAAGATTATTTATCTAAATATGATAAAATTATTAAAAATAGATATATAGATTATTGTCAGTATAAAGGTAAATGTAGTGGAGGTTATTCTTTTTCAACAATTTTTCAAGATTCTCGAGTTTTGTTAAGTTTTAATTATCGAATGGATTCTGTTTCTACTATTGCACATGAGGCTGGGCATAATATTCATCATCAATACATTAATGCAAATAATAAATTACAGTATCGTGAACCAAGTTCATTTGTCAGTGAAGTGGCTTCATTAACTAATGAATGTTTGTTATCTAATTATCTTGCCAATCATGGTGAGACTAAAGAAGAAAAATTATCTGGCATTGCTAATATTTTAGATGTAATTGTTAATAATTTATTTAGTGCTGTAAGAGAAGGAAAAATTGAACAGGAAATGTATGATGAGGTTCATAATGGTGGGATGATTACAAAAGAATTTTTAAATAAGAAGACATATGATTCTTTAAAAAAATATTATGGATCGGCTGTTAAATTGGATAAATATAGTGGTAATGCTTGGATTTTAAGAAGTCATTATTATATGCATTTTTATTTGTATAGTTATGCTATATGTATAAGTGTGGCTTCTAATGTAGCATCTGAAATTTTAAAAGGTAATAAGGTAATGCTAGATAATTATATAAAGTTTTTATGTACGGGGTCTGATAAATGGCCTAATGAAGCGTTTTCAATTTTAGAAATAGATTTGGAAGATAAAACTGTATATTTGAATGCTATTAAATATTTTGATTCATTAATAGATAAGTTTAATGAGATAGTTAAAGAAGATGAGGTGAAAAATAATGGCTAGTAAAAGTTATTATGATATATTGGGTGTTTCAAAAACAGCTAGTGATACGGAGATAAAAAGTGCATTTAGGAAACTAGCTAAGCAGTATCATCCAGATATTAATAAAGAACCTGGTGCGGAAGAAAAGTTTAAAGAGATAGGTGAAGCATATGCGGTTTTGTCTGATCCGGAAAAGCGTAAGCAATATGATCAATTTGGACATGAAGCATATACTCAAGGAGCTGCTAGTGGCGGATTTGGTTCTGGATTTGGCGGATTCTCAGCCGACGATATTGATTTATCAAGTATTTTTGATGATTTATTTGGTGGTGGTATGTTTGGTGGCAGTCGTGGACGTAGTTCAAGAAATCGTCCAACAAAGGGAAGGGATTCTCTTGTAAATGTAACACTAACTTTTGAGGAAGCTGTTTTTGGATGTAAGAAGACAATTAATCTTGATTTAGACTCAGAGTGTGATTCTTGTAATGGTGCTGGTGGTAGCGGTGAAAAAACTTGTTCATCTTGTAATGGTCGAGGTCGTGTTGTAACAGAACAAAGAACAATGTTTGGGGTTTTTCAAACTGAAACAACTTGTCCTGATTGTAGAGGAAAAGGTAAAGTGTATACTAATACTTGTAAAAAGTGTAATGGGCAAGGACATGTTGTGAAAAATAAGGAAATTGAAATTGAAGTCCCTGAAGGTGTTGATAGTGGTCATCAGTTACGTATAACTGGTAAAGGAGCTGCTGGATATAATGGGGGACCAAATGGAGATATTTATATTGAATTTAAAGTAAAAGATCATCCATTGTTCGAAAGAAAAGAAAATGATATTTATGTTGATGTTCCATTAACAATTACGGAAGCTGTATTAGGTTGCAAAAAAGAAATTCCAACTTTAAATGGTCAAGTTGTTTTAACAATTGAAGCAGGAAGCCAGCCAGGAGATCAATTACGTCTTAAAGGTAAAGGAGTTAAAGATCCGTTACGTAAAAAATATGGAGATATGTATGTGGTTTTAGATGTTATAATTCCTGATAAACTTGATCGTAAACAGAAAGAATTATTTAAAGAACTAGATAAAACTGATTTAGAAAGTGGAAATAGTTTTAAGAATTTCCGTAAATATTTATAAAAAGTCCTAATATTTGAAGTGAGATTAAAATGTTTGCTTCAATTAGGACTTTTTTATAAATCTTGAGTTTTAAGGATGTTATTGTTATACTAATGTGGAGAAAAGGTGATTAAATGGCTAAATTATTTGATAGAGATAATATGGGGCCAACAATTATATTAGCGATTTTATTAGTCTTTATTATCATTGTAATAATTACTGTTTTTTTGAGTAATTTTAAATTTAAAAAAGAAATTGAAGGAACTATGGCTGTAGTTTTAAATGAGGGTGATTTGGTAGTCAATTATGTTGATGGGGATGAGATTGTAATTAAAGATAATGAAGAACATCGTTATGGTATAACAATTTATAATCCTTCAAATAGTAAGATATTTTATTCTCTTTATTTTAGTCAATTATCAAAAAATGTGAGAGTTAAAATTCAAAATAAAGATGGGGAAGTTATAAATGAGATAGATGATTTTAATCAGTCTAATAAGTTACTTAATTTGAATAGTATTGATGCTTTAGAAACTTTACGTTATTTTATTATTATTGAAAATAAAATGGGTGGAAAATTAACTGGTAAATTGAAGGTGGAAAATGATTCATTAAGCACTGAAAGTTTTGCTGATTTAATTCTTTTTAATAATGAGGTTGGAGTGCCTAAAACAAGATTAGGTGTAGATATTGCTGCAACTGATGAAGGATTAATAAGTACAAACGATAATGAAGGAACATCATACTATTTTCGCGGAAACGTAGATTATAATTATGTAAAAATTAATGATTTTTATTTTAGAATTGTTAGAATTAATGGAGATAATAGTGTGAGATTAGTTTTAGATACCATATTAGAACAACCAGTTGCTTATAATAGTGATTCTTCTAAAGATAATCTTGGTAGTTTAGAAAATAGTACAATTATAACTTTTTTAAATAAGTGGTTGAATGATAATTTAGCAAGTGTAAAAAAATATTTAAGTAAAGGGGCGTATTGTACAGATAATAATTTTAGTTATGAAATAAATAATATAAATTATTCAAAATCTTATGAAAGAGTATATGTAGATAAAGCTCCAACTCTTTTTTGTAATACCAATATTTATAATGGCTTTATTGGGCTTTTAAGTGCTGATGAAGTAGTATTAGCTGGTGGATTACCGAATACTTTTAATGATAAGTTTTATTTATATAATGAGGAAATAAAAGAGGAATATTATACTAGTAGTAGTTCTTATCTTAATTTAGAAAAAGTTTCTATAATACAGGTTATGCCTAATGGGGCGTTAGGTGGCGGAAAGCTGGTAACGACACCTGGTTATGTGCGTCCAGTTATAAATATTAGTAGTATGGCTAAGGTTAAAGGTACAGGGTTAAAAAGTGACCCTTATATAATAGTTTCTTAAAAATGTAAAGATTTAAAAAATTTTTTTAAAATTATTTATAAACTACATGAAAAATGATATTATTTAAAGTAAGGAGATGGTAATATGAATTTTACTAATTATTTGCTTGGCATTTCTATAGATGCAAATAATCTTTTTAAAGTAGAGTTATTCATATTAGTCATCATTTTTTTATTGGTTGTATTTTTAATTGTTATGCAAATAAGACAAGCTAAAAGTTTAAAAAACACGAAAGAAAATGAAATATTAGAATATGTGATGGGATCACACGAAGATAATGAAGTTGAAGAATCTAAAGTTGAGGATTCATTAGAAGATAAAGTTTCGAATGAATTAGAGAGTGTAGAAAATAATAAAGAAGAAGAACCTCCTTTAATTCAACTTTCTGATTTGCCGATTCCTGATAAATTAGATTATACTCAATCATTGTGGGAAAATGATTATATAGAATTACAAAATATTTCTAAAGAATTAGAAAATAATAATACAGAAAAAAGAATAAATATGACTTCTTTTGAACAAGAGCAAGAAGATAAAGCTATTATTAGTTATGATGAATTAGTGCAAAATAGGGATAATAGTAGTATCAATTATATAGATGTTGATAAGGAAGTAAATGAAATTACGATAAAGCAAGTTGATTTAGAAAAAACTGGTCAGTTGGAATTAGATCCAGTTAAAAAGGCGGTTAATACAGCTATTAATACTAAGGTTGGGATTAATGAGTATGAACATGAAGAAGCTTTTTTGAATACTTTAAAGCAATTAAAAGATTTATTGGGATAAATTTAAAATTTATTAGGAGTATTTATGGATAAAAAGAATGAATATATTATTGAATATAATATGGTGTTTATTAATGTTTTGGCTATAATTTTATTAGTTGTGATGATTTTTTTAACTGTTTTTATAGTTAAGATTTTTTCTCTACCATTAGATTTTGATGTTTTAGATGTTTCATATTTTAATTTAGGATTTCTTTTTCTTTTTATGCTTTTTTGGATGGTATTACATGAAATAATTCATTCTCTTTTTTATCAGTTAAAAGGTGCTCAAAGAAAAGATATTGTTTTTGGAGCTGCTTTAGAAAATGGGGTTTTTTATTGTAAATGTAAAGAATATATAAATAAAGGGTGTATTATGACATCATTGTTAGCACCTTTTTTATTAATTGGGGTATTTACTTATATTTTAGGTTTGATATTTAATTTAACTTGGTTAATTTTTCTTTCAATTGTTAACATATCTGGGGCTTCTGGAGATTTAATGATGTTTATTTTCTTTTTAAGACAAAATGATGATATTGAATTTAAAGAATTAGGTGATTCAACTACTTTTCTACTTAGAACAAGTGATGATTTAACTAATAGTAAATTTGTGGGAATTAAAAAAATAAAATTAGTTGAAGATAGTAAGGAAATAGAGGAGAAGCTTGAAAAGAAATTAACAATAAGTAAAATGTCTTGGATATTTATTATTTTTTACTTTATTTTATTTGGATTGTTATTAATTTTGGATAATTTTACTAATTAAGTTAATATGTAATAATCTTATGAATCATTAATTTACTAAGATAAGTATACATGATATAATCTTTAGTAAAAGTGGTGATTTTATGACTTTTAATATAATAACGTTTGGGTGTAAAGTTAATTCTTATGAATCAGAATTTATTAAAGAACAGTTGATTAAACATAATTATCTGGAGAATGAGGATTTTAAAACAAGTGATATCGTGATAGTTAATACATGTAGTGTTACTAATGTAGCTGATAATAAATGCAAAAAAATGATAAGAAGTATAAAAAGAGAAAATAAAGACTGTCTTTTGGTTGTTTGTGGTTGTATGGCTGAAAATTATCGTGAAAATTTAAATGATTTAAATATAGATATTTTGATTGGAAATAAGGAAAAATCTAAAATAGTTGAACTTATAGAAAATTATAGATTAGATAAAAAAAGATATGTAAAATTTTATGATAGTCGTAATTTGCCTTTTGAAAATATGTTAGTTAGAGAATTTAATGATAAAATAAGAGCTTATGTTAAAATTCAAGATGGTTGTAATAATTATTGCTCTTATTGTATTATTCCTTATGTTAGAGGGAGTATTAGAAGTAAAAAATTTAATGATGTTGTTAATGAAATAAAGTGGTTAGTTGATAATGGTCATAAAGAAATAGTTTTTACGGGAATAAATACAGGAGCTTATGGTAAGGAAATTGGGGAATATGATTTAGTAGATTTGATTCGAGAAATATCTTTAATAAAAGATTTGGAAAGGATACGTGTTTCTAGTATTGAAATAACTGAAATAAATGATAAATTTATTAATGAAATGCAAAATAATAAGAAGCTTTGTGGACATTTACATATTTCTTTGCAGTCAGGTAGTGAACGTATACTCGCAATTATGAATAGGAAATATACGAAACAAGAATATTTAGATAAAGTAAATAAATTAAGAAAAGCTCGTCCTAATATTAATTTAACTACTGATGTTATTGTTGGTTTTCCTAGTGAAACAGAAGATGAGTTTAAAGAATGTATAGAATTTTGTACTTTAGTTGCTTTTAGTAAAATTCATGTTTTTCCTTATTCTAAAAGAGAAGGAACAAAAGCAGCTTTAATGGTGGAACAGATTCCTAATGAAATAAAAAAAATGCGAGCTCGTGAATTGATAAAAATAGATGAACAATTACAATTAAATTTTAATAGTCTATTTGTTGGAAAAGTAGTTTCTGTTTTAGTAGAAGAAATAAAAGATGATGTATCTATAGGCCATACTGAGAATTTCTTGAAAGTTGAAATAAAAGAAAAATTAGAAATTAATAAGTGTTATGAAGTGATAATAAAGGAAGCTAAAGTTTTAAATGTTATTGGGGAATTAGCTTAAAATATTTATTCTTCTATATTGAAAAATAATAATATTTATTATACAATATTTATAATATTGGGTATTATTAGAGAGGTAATTATAAGCTAAAAGTATGATTTTTGTTTAGTTATCTTTTAAGAAGATCTTGAAGATTAAAAAGGTATTAATATAATGGTGATAATATGGAAAATAGAAATGAAAATTTTAATGGGCGTTTTAAATTAAAGCAAAAAGTTTTAGATGAAATCTCTAAACGTATAGAAGAAAAATATGGCTTAAAAGTTATCGATATTATGGAAACGGAATTTGGATATATATTTAAGGGTAAATATGGTTTTACGATTGGAGATGTAACCTATAATTTTGGAAAGGAAGATTATGAGGTTTTTAATTATCATAATGGAGTTAAGGAATCAATAGAAAGTAGAGATAAAATAGTTCAAGAGAGAAGAAAACATCCTATAAGAAGGAGTTATCGTGTTCAAAGGAATATTGCAATTGGTGTTGCAATAACAATGGCAGGAGTTGTTGCTTTAACGTCTTTAGGAGTGATTAAACCTTTAAATAAAAAGCAGGATGATTTAAATGAAGTTGGTATAGTAACAAATGTTGCTAAATTAAATACGATTTATAGCGCTAGTGATTTAATTTTGGTTGAGTGGTCTAATTATGCTATAGCAGGCGTTCGAGATTATGAAACAGAAATTGAATATTTAAATACTGTGAAGGATGATATTTATTTTAATTTATTTGCTCCAACTATGAGTACATATTATAATTATCTTGATTGGTTAGATTCTGATTTACCTGATGAGTTAATTGGAACTAGTATAGAAAGAACACATGCTGATTTTAGAGAGAATGCTTTAAGATTTGATGAATATTTAAGTACTTCACCTTTTAGAGAGTATACTTTTGATAATTCACCTTTTGCTAATGCTTTAGTTGTTGATTCAAATGGTCAAAATCTTAAGTCATCAGATGGAAATAATGGGGAATTGAAAGATGATTCTGGTAAGGTCGTAACTTATGATGATAGTTATAAATTATATGTTACTGCAATTTCAGTTAAAGGTAGTGATTTTAGCATTTCTAATTTACCTGATGATACGATAATTCGTAATGGTGAAGCTTATGTTTCTGTAAATCATTTGTTTGAAAGTTTAAATAATAGTAAAACTAAATAGAAGGTTATATTGCTATCCGTATATGGATGGCTTTTTTATTTACATTAAGTATTTTTTGGATGGTTAAATTTATAAATAAATGGTATTATATATATAGTAGGTGATAATATGTTAAAAAGAGAAGATTTGGACTTTGCTATTGATAAAACTCTTGAAGTTCATCCTTCATATGAAGCTTTGATGAACGAATTATTACTAAAACAAGTAATTGTTGGTGTAACTTTAGAAAATTTTACGCGAACTGATAATGCTCGTGATCGTTTAAAGGCCATGGAATCTGATGATGTTTTACGCTATATAGTTGAGGAAGCAATTAAAATTTATAATGCAGCTTCATATTATTATAATAATGATTCGCATATTTGTAATATTCCTGATGAGCGTAGTAAAGTTGATCGTTTATTAAAAGTATTTCCGAGTTTTGGAGATATTCAAAAACTTATAGGATTAATTGCTAATCCTGAGATTAATATTTCTTTATATTTAAAAAGTAATTCAAATGATTTATTGTGTCTTATAAATTCTGTTTTGAAGACGAGGTTTAATGGTAATATTCAATATAGGGCTTATATTGATAATTTTGGTTATACTAGTACAATAATTCCAAATGGTCAAACCGTTAATTTATTTCCTAAAGTTAGTCAAGATATTGAGAGTGCTTCAATTGCTCAAAAAGTCTCTGTAAATCATCGTGTTGTAAATAAGTGCTTAGGAGATTTAATGTCAGGTGTTCAGTTTAAAAATAAACGAAATGAATATGTTTTAGAAGGAACATTATTTGCTTCACAAGATATTGGTAAAAAAAGAAGAAATCAAGAAGATGCAACAATTATCTTAACTCATCCTCGTAATAGTGAATTTAAATTCTTGGCAGTTGCAGATGGTATGGGTGGAGTAGATTATGGAGATAAGGCGAGTGAATATACTTTGCAAGCTCTTACTAACTGGTTTATTAATCTAAATGAGGAGACTTTTTATTATCCAGAGGAATTACAAAAAGCTTTTAATCAACAACTTAGTTTAATTAGTGATTATATTTATAGAACATATAATGCTGATTTTAAACAAATTAATGCAGGTTCGACTTTTGTTGGAGCAATTGTAACGGAAAAGAAGACAATTGTATCAACAGTAGGAGATTCACGTGCTTATACGTTAGCTGATGGTACTTTGAGTTTAATTACTAGTGATGAGTCGGCTGTTTGGCCACCTGAATATACTGGTAGTAATATTCCTAAAGAAAAATTGGATGATCTTCGTTTTAATCGTAAAAATAATCTTATTACACGTTGTATTGGTTTAGAAGAATTAGGTTTTGTACAAAGTAAAATTTTAGATAATTCTTATGATAGATTATTATTGTTTAGTGATGGTGTAACTGATATTCTTACAACTGATAGAATTAGGTTTTTAGCACAAAATACACCTAAGGAATTGTTAACTAAACAATTAATTGATGATGCTTTATTATATGATGCGGTTCGTTTAAAAGGTGAAACAGATGAATATTCTTTGGGTGTTCTAGCAGGAAAAGATAATGCTACTGCAGCCGCTTATATTAGGAGGTAATTTATGGAAGAAAAAATTATTATAAAAAATGATAATAATGAACAAAAGGAATTTGATATTTTATTTACTTTTGAATCAAAAGAAACACATAAGAAATATGTTACCTATACAGATTTCAGTAAAGATTATAAAGGTAATATAAATTGTTGGTCATCATATTATGACAATGATGAATTAAAACCAGTGACAACTGAAAAAGAGTTACTTATTATTGATAAAATGTTAAAGACACTTGGTAGTTCAGTACAAGAAAAATATCATATCAATTAAAAAAATGTTTTGAATAACATTTTTTTTTGATATTTTTTTAGTTTTGTTAATAATATAAATTAAGGGAAGATAGTTTTATTCGTCTTTAAAAAAATCTCTAATATCTACATTTAAAGCGTCAGCAATTCTTCCTAATGTTGCAATAGTTAGATGTTTGTTACGACTTTCGTTTTCTATGTCACATATATATTCTCTTGACATAACTATCATATCAGCTAAGTCTTGTTGTGTTAGATTACACTCTAATCTATATTTTTTAACATTATTTCTGATTATACTATAGTAATGTTCATCACTATGTTTATACATTTCACTTTTCATATATACCACCAGCCTTAATTTATTTTTATTATTAATTTTTGCAATTTTATATAGGCTAACAGCCACTTATGTGGTATAATAGATGTGGAAAAGAAAAAAAGGGTGTTTTACTATATAAATTTGGGAATAAAAGTTTCTTATTAATATAGTGTTATTTTTAAATAAATTTAAGGTTTATTTGAAAAAAGATAGATAAATAATAAATTATAGCGCGGAATATACAATAAAAGCTGAAAAACACACAACTGCAAATAAAAAAGCTAAAATCCCGTATATTCCGCATTACTTTAAAAAATACTGATTTATATCAGTTTTTTTATGAATAAATATTT
>CANDCB010000016.1 GCA_947383065.1 uncultured Bacillota bacterium
AATAACTGGATTAATTATAACTGTCTTTTCATCCCAGCCATCTTCATCTATTTTATCTAAATTAGTATTTCTAAGATATATTATTCTTTTATCTATTCCAAGTTGGATAGCTGCCATTGCAAAAACTTCATGAGTTTTACAATATTCTTCTAATATTTTAACACTTGAACTTATATCATCTTGTCCAATTAGAACATCTTTACTTACTTTTCTAAGCCACTCCAAATCTTTATCTATTGTCTTTGATTCCACCATAATTCACCTCATCTTAAACGTATTTTAACACACTATTTTTTAAATAACAAACAAGTTTATGAATAAAAAAGGTAAGAAACCAAATTCTTACACGTTTAATAAAATACAACTTTTTGTGGAGGCTTTTTCATTAACTTACTCATATCTATTATTTTAGGACTTGTTGGTACTGCAAATTCATCAAAGTCTATATCTATATCTTCTACTTCTTTCATACTAGATGTATCCAAAAATCTAATAACTATATTTTTCATATTATTATAATGACGTAAATCTTCATATGCCATTATAGATGTATCCATTTTTCTTACTTCGCCTAAAATTTCTTCTAATAATTCACTATCTCCTACAAGTGATGAATCATAACGGAATACCAAAGACGTTATACCCAATTCTTCACTTATAAAATATAACATTTCATCTTCACTATAAGAACATTCATATTCTACTGTTTCCATATATCTTTGAATATAATCAAATAACTTATGATACTTCATACTTTCTAATCTGCTATCATAAGTGCTCCATCTTCTTTTTAATAATTCTATTTTAGATAAAGTATCTTGTAATACTGAAATATGTCCACTAACATATGAAGCTAACATAGAATCATAGCAACATATATATTCTATTAAATAACTTTTTATACTAGTACGTTCTAATTTTTCTAAACTACTAAATCTTTTATGGAAAAAATCTTCAAAACAATATTTTTCTGAATCTAATAAATTCTCTAGAAAAATTTTAGCAAAGAAATCAGTTACTACTTCACTTGAATTATAATCATCATATATAATAAAGAATCCTGTTTCACCCATCTTACGTAATAGTGCTGGATCTGTTTCTCTTAATTCTAGTTTAACGCATTCTATCCTTACTTCTTGTTTTTTCTCTAATACAAAAAGAAGTGTCTTAAATTCTAGATATTCATTATCTTCTTCTGATAATACATCACATATTAATATGAGTATTTCTAAGATTTGCAACTCATCTTCCGCATTATCAATAAAAGTTCTAACAGCACTAGAAATAAACTTTTTATCACTGTAAAATTTTTGAATTAAAAACTTAATAAATTGAAAATCTTTTTTTACTGTATCTGAACATAGATTATACATTTTCTTATCACTTGATACCTTCATTACTTCTATTACAAATGATGGATCATTTTCCAACACATCAATATCATATCCATCTATTTCTTTTCCATGAATATAATCTAGTATCATTTTCATTGTATATTTTCCCATAATTCCCCCCTAGCAATAAAATACTATATTATTTAATTTATATATCTTACTATTCGCCAGACCATACTTTGACTATTTTAGCATCTGATTTTCTTATTGCAATACTAACACAATCACCCAATGTATTTTTCTTACCAAATGTAACTACCCAAAGTTCTTTTTCAATATCATAGAAAACAAAAATACTATTATATGTTCTTCCTGTTTCAGTTTTAAGTACCCTATCTAATACAATTTTTGCAATTTCAATAGCTGTTTCTTTATTTGGTACAAATTCACCTTCATAAACTCCTTCATAATTTTCAAATACTAAGCTATTCATGATTCCTTCTTCATATGAAATATTCATGTTATCATTTTCTTTTCCACAATATAATAAAAATATAATTATTAGTAAAATAACTAAACTGCTAGCAAAAAATATAAAGTACTTAATTATTCTGACCATGTTTTATTTTCAAAATGAAAATCACATCCTCTCACTATGAAAAATGAAACTTCTATATTTATTATATCAGATATATCAGACTTCTTTTCACTATAAAAAACAAAATAATAAATAATTTCGCTATTATAATAATGAAAATTCTAAGAAATATCAATTATTAAAAATCATTCTAATTCATATTTTTGAAATAACAATAAGTATAATTAGGACTTCATAAGGAATCTTTTTTAATATCTTTTTTTATTTTATTCACAAAAATATCATATATCTCTCCATCTTCAGGATACCAATGACTAAAAGACCAATTCAATATATTTATTTTTTTATTATCCTTTGTTCTAATGCTAATAAATTGATTTAACCCACAACAATCTATAATTGGTACTAATGAAAAAGAAAATTTTAATTTTATATTATCAATTTCATCAAATTTAACAATATTTTTTCGAGCATAATCTATATAAAAATTTTCAGTTAACATATATTTTCTTCGCGTTTTCAAATCAATAATCTCGTCTTCTTGAAAACCTTCTATAGTTACTTTCAATTTATTTTCACCAACTGTTAAAGATTCTTTTGGTTTATTTTCACATCCTAATACAGAAACTAATACAGCCATTATTAATATTATTTTCTTCATTTACACCAATCCTTTTTATAAAAAACAAAACTATATTATTTTATTACTTTTAAATTTATTTCTAATCTTTTTACGTGCTTGAGAATAATAAACAACCTTTGAATATGAATCACTATTAAAACCAGCTAAATATAATTTATTAGCTTTTTTATTAATCACTATAGGAATAGAAAAACATTTTATACACTCACCTTTATACATAACAGTAGAAAGGACTTCTGAATTTAAATAATGTAATAAACCTTCATCTACCTCATCACTAATGATTAATAAATCAAATCTATCAGTAAAAAATTGATTAATAATATTAAACTTAGGTATATTTTCTTTATATTCATTTTTTATTCTTTCAATCAAATCAATAACATTTAAAGTTAATTTAGAAGCTTCTATTACAACTAATATTTTATTTTTTACAAAAAAATCCAAACCACTCACTTTCAAGTATTTTTTTACACTTACATTTATAAAATCATCAGTCATTTCTTCATAAAGTAAATATCTATCTTTTATATTTTCTAAAAAACTATCAATATCTGAATTTTTTAAGTTATAAACTTCAATTTCGGTATTAAAGCATTTCATTATATTTTCATCAGGATATATCTTTTTACAAATAACTAAGAAAAAAACTCCTATAATAGTTAAAACTTCACCAGTAAATAAATCATTATATATAGAATAACATAGAAAAACAATAATAAATATATACATAATAATTAAAATCACTTTTCTTTGCTTATTATTTAATTTCATTAAAAACCTCTTTAATATTTAACTATACCCACTACCATTATAAATAGTATAGCACATCACCATTTCTATCTTCAAACAAAAAGGCATAAACAATTATACCTTTCTCTTATTACGTTGTAGTTTTTTTCATCTTTATTGAACTACAATCATATTGATTAAATTCCTCTAAAGATAATGGCCCAATTAACTTTTCTTCATAAAGATCAATTATATAATAATTAACCTTTGTTTTATCTGGAACTTTATACCCACTAAAATCATCTCTATACTTCAAACCATATTGCATTGCAACAATATATTTATCATTCCAACCTATTTTATAAACAAAAGGTTTAATCCCAAATTTCCCCCCTAGTGATACCATATATCTTGATGTTTGGGATAAATGTATATCATCAGTTATATAGAATTCTACTTCTCCATCAAAATTAATATGTCCAATACTCAAATAAATTACAATAGTTAAATACACTAACATATAGACTAAAACAATAATCAATAAAAATCGCAATATATTTTTCACCAAAACAACTCCTAATTACTACATTGAACATAAAATCCATACATAATTTCAATAGATCTATAATTCCTAATACCAATAATTAACAATCTTTTAATATATTTAAAATTTTCAATTAATATAAATAAGTTCAAAAATTTTTTTACCTAAATAATTATAATATATCCACTTTTTTATCTATAACAAAACCATCTTTATTGTATTCAAATATAATTATATACCCATCTTTTGTATGATGACGTGAAAAACGACTACCTTTAAAAGATGTATGCATAGGAGCCCACTCTGCTTTTCCAAAATCTAACAACAAAATACTATTTTTTTTGGTCTTGTATATTTCAACAAAGTCAAATTTCTTTTTTTCTTTTGACATTACAGAAAAATAATCGTATAACTTTTCTCCTTTTACATCAAAATATAAAATTAAAAATTTATTTTTACTTTTATAAATTACTTTATAGTAAGAATTAGGGCGAGAATCATCAAACCTTATACATTCTATTCGATACTTTTTATCCATTTCTTCCAAATTCAAATCTGCTGATCTAATCTGAGACAACTCTCTATTAGAATACTCTATAGTTATAATATCACTTAAATTTTCTTCAGAAACCAGATTTGTTATTTCAGCCAGATTCCTAGATTCATATTTAACTGCTTCCATTCTTTTTTCACGACATCCAGTAATAAAACATAAAACAAATATCGTACATATTAGATATAACTTTTTCATAAACAGTACTCCATTTCATCTAATTTTTTAATTTGATATAGCATAATCATAAGTTCTTATTGCTGAGTTATTCCCATAATAAACATATTTTTCTAATAAAAAATCTTTAAATAACTAATTAATACCCACGAATTACTATTATCGACGAACTTTTTAATATTTACTATTAAAATATTTATTAATTTCTTCTTCAATAGTTTTCTTCATATATGGTAAGAAACAAATATGAACCTCTCCAATATCTGTACACCATAAATAGTAAGGAAAAATTATATTTTTATCAGGGAAAACATCTATATTATAATCGTAAGGAAGATTAAAAATTGTAAAAAAACGACTATTCTGAAAAACATATTTTAAATCTAAATCTTCTAATGAAATAATAAATTTTTGAAATCCTTTTGTTGTAATATCTTTCTTATGATATTTAATTTTCATTTTCCCAAAAGTATTCATTTTTAAATAAAAATAATTCGAGTTTCCAAATATTCTATTTAAATTTTGTATTAAACTTTTTAATTTATTTATTTCCTTATCAATAACTTCAACAGGAAATTCAAACTCATAAATTTTTAAATCTTCTAATATAACACACTCATATTTATCCTTTTTCTTAAAAATATTTTCAATAAGTTTCAAATATACTCACCTATTCTTTCAACTATTTAAAGAAATTAAAAATTCTACTGACTACTCCAAAAATAACACCACATGCTTTTTTATAAGCTTCAGTATCCTCCCTACCAATACCATGTGTTTGGGTTTTATAATGCAAATGTGCTCCGTTCTTTTTATCATAGTCAATCCTGAATTTAGAATTACCATTTTTATCAGAAATATTTATAAGTGTACCTCCTCTTTCATCACCATATAATAAAGTTGCAATACCATATCTGTCTTTTTTAGTTTTACCAATTTTAATTCCTTTACCTCTAATTAAAGATGCTGAACTTATGCTAGACGAAACACTCTCTACTAAATAACCACCAGCAAATCCTTCATTATATATAGTATAACACAATATTATTTCCATCTTTTTAATATAAATTAATCTATCATTAATGCAATCAAACATTTCAATTTTATCTTCATATTTCAAATTCTCTATTAACAACACCTAATTTAACTTTTCTATAGAGTATTTATCTTCTTAATATTATTAATCATGAGAACCTTTCTTTATCCCTTTTTTATTTTGTTAACAAAAATATCATATATTTCTCCATCTTCAGGATACCAATGACTAAAAGACCAATTCAATATATTTATTTTTTTATTATCCTTTGTTCTAATGCTAATAAATTGATTTAACCCACAACAATCTATAATTGGTACTAATGAAAAAGAAAATTTTAATTTTATATTATCAATTTCATCAAATTTAACAATATTTTTCCGAGCATAATCTATATAAAAATTTTCAGTTAACATATATTTTCTTCGCGTATTAGTTATCCCATTTTCTATTTCTACTTTTAAAAGTGCATCATTAAGTAAAAGATTTTTTGAATATTCTAATTCTTCTATTCTTTCTTTCTTTTTATTTAAAATATATCTAATCAAAACCAAAATCATACTTACAAAAATAAAGACAAAAAACACACCATTTTTGTAAGAACCACTTAAAAATAAAATTGCCATAAAAATAATAATTATTACCCAAAATATACTATTCTTTTTTATCGTTGATTCTTCCAAACAAATATTTTGTAAAAGATTATCTATAATATTATTCATATTTTCCAAAGTTATCTTAAAATTTATAGCCAATTGTAAAATCAAATCCAACAATAAAGTAGAAACTAATTTTTACTGAAACAGTTCCATCAGAGCTAAAGCTCATTGGCCCTATAAATGAATTACAAAGTGTCCCCCCGTCAAAACTTGTCAAACCAGAAATATCTACATCATAGTTTTTTCTTCCTTTATCCCACGGGAATATAAAAAGTTTAGTATTTTCATCTACACCATTTTCTTCCATAATAGTTATTGATGAACCAGGAACAACAGCTGTATTTCTTCGATAAGTATATTTTTCACCATTTTTATTTCCACTACCAAATGTCGTTGAAATCTCGCTTCCTCCTAAAGAAGAACCAATTCCAATTCCAGTCCCCCACTCTATTTGAAAATTATTTTTTACACTAGAATTAGATGACGATAACTTTTTTTCACCTCCGTAATTTTTAAATTCATCATATTTTTTACGAGCTTCTTTACCTAAGAACCTTCCAAAATCAAAAACTTTCTCATTTAATTTATCCAACCAACTCCATGAAGTACCAAAATTATCAGAAAAATTCATAAAATTATTATCACAATAAGTAAATAGATTATTACTATTAATTCCTTGTCCAGTAATCATATAATCCGCATTAATAAACCTACCCACCTTTGGGTTATAATATCTAGAGTTTAAATAATATAGTTCTGTCTCTGTATCATAATAATAACTACGATACCTAAATGGATTTATTGTACCTAAATTTATAGTACTACTATCTTTTATATTAATTAATGCTCCAAAACTATCATATTCATAAATAACTATCTCTTTATAGTTAGAATCTAAAATACCAATGATGTCTCCAAACATATTTTTATGATAATAATAAGTCTTGCTCTTATATACAAATCCCAATAACTCACTACCATTATAAATATAGTATATCACATCACCATTTCTATCTTCAAATATAATCGTACTACCTTCTAAAATATAATTTGTTTTTATACCATTTATTGTCTTAGAAGTTCTTATTCCATTTAAATTATATTTATAACTAATATTATTACTTCCATCACTATAAGTAGATAATTCTCTACCATTAATCCATGTTAATATCTTATTACCTATACTTACTGGATTACCTATCTCATCATAACTAATTGTTTCATCATTAAACTTAGTCAATAAATCTTGCCAACTACTATTTGTATAATAATACTTATCTTCACCAATTAAATTTGTAGTATTATATGTATAAATCTTCTTATATAATATATTACCATAATTATCATAAACATAATGTTTTGTAAGTTTTTTAACTAAATCATCTTCTTTTATAAGTTCACTATACATATCATAATAATACTTATTAATTAATTCCTTATTCTTATATACTTCAGTTATATTACCTAACTTATCATACTGATAATTATATATAATACCATTATCATTTACTTCTTCTATAACTGTACTAGTTTTATTACCACTCGTAATATATTTATACTTAGTAACATATTTATTATTTATATTTTGATTATCTAACCTACCTAATATATCATATTTATAATTAAATACATTATTGTTATTAGTTAACTTAGTTAAAGCTAATTCTTTATTATATTCATAATTATATGTATATATATTATTAGATAACTTCTCTATTTTCTTATTTATTAAATTATCTTTATTATAATCATAATTAGTAGAATAATTACCATATTTATAAGTACTTAATCTTTTAGCAAAATCATATTCATATAAATAATCATATGTATTAGATGTAAGTTTAGCTAATCTTCCTAAATTATCATAATAATTAGTATAAGTATCATTTTCTTTAATAATACTTTTTAATCTATTTAATTTGTCATATGTATAATGTAACTCATCATTATTACCATATGTAACTTTAATTAAATTACCATTATTTTCTTCATAACTATTAGTTATTAAAACATTATCATTTATCTTAGTAGACAAAGGATTATTATATTGATCATATATAAAATTATAATTATCTTGACCAAATATTATATTAGACAACAAATTCTTATTATTATATTGATAACTTACTTCTTCTTGACCCTTTTTAATATTAATTAGCCTTAATTTATTATCATAAATATAATTAGTACTATTATTATCTGAATCTGTAATTTTATTTAATAATCCATTAGTATTATTATAATCATATAATACTGTATTTCCTAAACTATCAATAACTTTACTAATAAATCTTCCATCTGCTGTATAAGTAGCATTACTTTCAATAAATAGTTTATTTTCTGTTTGTTCAAAAAAGAATTGTTGATTATAATTTTCACTATCCCAATCTTCTAATGTAATTGAATAATCTTCATTAATAGTAAATGCTTTATTATTAGTTAAAATAGAATAACTACTATTTTCATTTATTTTTAAATCAAATAAATTATTATTATCTCCATATATTAATTGAATAACATTATTAGAATTTTTTAAATAGTAATTATTTAATATAGCATGCTTAATTTTAATTTGTTTTTGATTATTCTTTATAATATAAAATTTATCATAAGAACATTCATTTTCTTTTACTCTTAATGTTTTATTAGGATTTACATAAAAATACTTATCTGTTCCTTTAGCTCTTATATAATAAGTTTTATTATTATCAATATCATCTAATAATTTACGATTATTTATTTTATTTTTTACAGGATTACAATTTTCATCATAAATAACTTCATTAGTAATTCCTGTAGGAGAAATAGCTCTAATCATTCTATCAGTAACTTTATTATCATATTCAAAAGTAAATTTATTACCCATAGGACTCAGAGTTTGAAGTAACTGATTATTTTTATTATATTTCATTGTTAATGTCTCTTTAGCTAAATCAGTAGCAGTAATCAAATTACCATTTTCATCATAAGTATAAGAATATTGTTCTAAATCTTTAAATAAAGAAAAATTAGTAAAATAACACTCATTAGCACCACCATAACTTTCTAATCTTAGTTCTAGACATTCATAATCATCATCTGTAACAAAATTTTCTGAAAAGAATTGCCAATTATCTGAACCAACATTTAAATCTTTAGCTGGTACACAAGCTCCATACTCTGTATTATCTGGATACATAAAGAATATTGAAGCTTTTAAACCCGCAAATAATCCCATTCCTCCTGGTGGCTCAAATGAATTATTTTTATACCAAAAAGATAAATTAAAGACATCGCCTTTTTTACCCTTAACATTAAACTTTCTTATCGCTCCAACAAATCCTAATGGTGCCATATGCATTCTTAGTGCTTTTTCTCCATTATCTATCGGTACAATATCAATAAAATCATCAGCCAAATTACTTTTTTCTATTTCCCAACCATCAAGACCATATTCCAAGTTACTATTATTAACTAAATTATAATAATTAGCCACTTCTCCTTCTTCTAACTGGATTTCATCAATAATAACTTGCCCAACTTGTGTAGGTTGTATTTCTATCTTTAAATCACTTATTGCATTAACATCATAATGAATAGATACTTCATATCTTTTATAATCTTCATTAATTTCTTTTATAATAGTAGTTTCTTTTTTATTATCATAAGATAAAGAAATATTTAAAAATACATTATTTTTTACATAAAGACTAAAAGTATAATCTTTCCCCTTTTCAACAACAACATCTTTATAAACATAACTATTCACGTCACTACTTACTATTTTAAGAGCATTAACTCCACTTCTAGATTCATTACAAATACTAGATACTATAGAAGAATTAGTTGCTACAAAAGGTATAGTATTATTTTCAAAAGATGAATCTTGTAATATATTATTAACATATTTAATTAAAGACTTATCTGTTAATAATTTATTAACATTATTTTCTTCTGGACTACCAAAAGCATATGATTTACCATAAGCATTATCTAATTTTTGTGTCTCATCAAAACTAGTTACTCCAACAACATTACCATAA
>CANDCB010000017.1 GCA_947383065.1 uncultured Bacillota bacterium
ATGCAAAACAACAAAAAAATCTATCGTAAGTTTGGCGATATTAAAAGTCGCCCAAAAAGCGACTTAACTTTAAGAAATTTAAACACAAAATTAAAAAAATCACTTTTCTAGCGAATTAAAATTCGTTAAAAAAGTGATATTTAATCGTCAATAAAAAGATTTACTTTTACTTTATATGTATAAATCTGTCTCAGTTATCTCTTTATCATTACTTAAAGTAGTATATTTTACCTGAATTTTAACTTTTGAATTTTTATCAAAAATTTTTCCTGATTCTATCGTAAAAGAAATATTATCTAGGGCATCATCAAATCTTTTATTAGTATCAAAATTATTTGTATAAGTTCCTATCATCTTATCATCAACTAACAATTTAACTTCATATTGAACAATTAAAGTCTTACCAACTCTGTCTTCTCCTTGTGTCTCATAAGAAATACCTTTAATAACATACATAGTGGAATGATTATTATACATTATACAACCATTAACATTTAATGGTGTATCTAAATCATTTTTTAAATCTACTGTCTTCATATCCGTAGTAGACGAAGATTTATTATTTTTAACTTCTCTATAAATAAGAAATATAGACATAATTAACAAAATACCCACTAAAACATATATAGTAATATTTTTAGTTTTACTATTATCTTTAATATTATTATCCAAAGTTTCTATTGTTTCTTTATTTTCAACTTCTTTTCGATACTTCTCTTTATATTCTCCATCGACTATTTCTTCAACTCTTACATTAAATATATTACTTAAAGAAATTAACATCATAACATCAGGAGTATTTATTCCTTTTTCCCACTTAGAAATTGTCTTATTTTCAACTCCTAATAATTCTCCTAATTGCACCTGTGTTAAACCTTTTTCATTTCTTAACATCGCAATAAACTTGCCCATTTTTTCTAAATCCATATAAACCTCATAACCATCTTTTTAACATATAATTTAATTAATATTATCATAAAGTTTTAACGATTTAAATTAAAACATCAAAAAAGCAGTATATTTCTATACTACTTACTCATTAAATCACAAATTAAATTAGTTAATTCTGTAGGATTTTCAACATTTAACCCTTCAATTAATCTTGCTTGATTATATAATATCTTTGTATAATCAGCTAATTTTTCTTTGTCATTATCATATAAATCCTTAAGTTTATTAACAATAGGATGATTTTCATTAATTTCTAAAACAATCTCAGCTTTTACATCATTTCCAGTTGGCATTGCCTTCATTATTTTTTCCATCTCTAATGAAATAGCCCCTTCTGTACTTAAACATACTGGATGATTTTTTAACTTATTAGTAAATTTAACGCTCTTAACATCTTTTAAAGATTCCTTCATAACTTCAAACATACCTTTAAAGTCTTCATTTTTCTTCTCTAAAGCTTCTTTTTCTTCTGGACTATCTAATGATACATTTTCTGAAGCTACATTAGCAAATTTTTTACCTTCATATTCCATTAAAGCTTGTACTGTAAATTCATCAACATAATCTACTAAATATAATACTTCATAGTCCTGATCTTTAAATCTTTCAACATTAGGTAACAAATCAATCTTATCTAGACTCTCACCAGACGCATAATAAATTTTATCTTGTCCTTCCTTCATATTACTAATATATTCTTTTAAAGTAATTAACTTTTTATTCTTTGAGCTATAAAATAATAATAAGTCTTTTAATGTATCATTATTCATCCCATATGAACTATAAATACCATATTTTAATTGCATTCCAAACGCTTCAAAGAATTTTTCATATTCTTCTCTATTTTCTTTTAATATTTCTTCTAAAGTACTCTTAATTTTCTTTTCAACACTTTTAGCTATTAACTTAAGTTGTCTATCTTGTTGTAATACTTCTCTTGATATATTTAATGATATATCTTCACTATCTACAAGTCCTTTAATAAAACTAAAATAATCTGGTAATAAATCTGCACACTTATCCATTATTAATACCCCATTAGAATACAATTGAAGACCTTTTTCATATTCCTTTGTATAATAATCATATGGTGCATGAGAAGGAATAAAAAGTAATGAATCATAAGAAATTTGCCCTTCAACTTTACTATGAACTACTTTAATAGGATTCTCATAATCATAAAACTTATCAGAATAATAAGTATTATATTCCTCATCACTAACATCTTCGCTACTCTTTTTCCAAATCGGTACCATACTATTTAATGTTTTTAAAGTATCTGTATTTTCTTTATTTTCTTTCTTATCTTCAGTAACATCCATTTCCATTACAATAGGAAATTTAACATAATCAGAATATTTCTTTACTATTCCTTCTATTCTTCTTTCATCTAAATATTCATCATAATTTTCATTTTCAGTATTATCTTTCAAAAGTAATGTTATTTCTGTTCCAACACTATCTTTTTTACTTTTCTTAATAGTATATCCAGATTCTCCATCACTAGTCCATAAATAAGCTTCATCACTACCATAAGCCCGACTTAATACTCTTATCTCTTTAGCAACCATAAAAGCTGAATAAAATCCTACACCAAACTGTCCAATAATATTTATATCTTTATTCTTCTCATTTAATTCTTTAAATAAAGATGAACCACTTTTAGCAATTACTCCTAAATTTTCATCAAGTTCTTCTTCACTCATTCCAATACCATTATCATTAATAGTAATTGTCCTATCTTCTTTATTAAAACTTATATTAATTTTAAAATCATCTTTTTCAATATTTATATTACTATCTGTTAATGATTTATAATATAACTTATCAATTGCATCACTTGCATTAGATATTAACTCTCTTAAAAATATATCTTTATTTGTATAAACAGAATTAATCATTAAATCCAATAATTTTTTTGATTCTGCTCTAAATTGTTTTTTTGCCATAATCTTCACCTTTCTCAATTAAATGAATAATACCACCACTTATTAGCACTTGTCAATAGAGACTGCCAACTTTTATAAACTTTTTATAGGTGATATAGGCTAATAGACAGCGTGTTGTTTAGTTCTTGAATATCTATCAAATTTATATTATAATGAAAATAGGTAGAAAATAGGTAAAAGGTAAAGGGTGATGAAATGGACAAAAGGATACTCAATACTAAAAAAAAGTTAAACAATGCACTTTTAGTATTAATAAGAGAGAAAAAACTGAAAGATATAACAGTTTTAGAACTATGTAAACAAGCACAAATAAATCGAACCACATTCTATAAATATTATAAGGATGTTGATGATTTAGTCTTAAAAATAGAAGAATCTTTAATTCAAGATTTAGAAAAAAACATTATAGATATCAAAAGAAATTATCTAATTTCATTTACAAGTAAAATTATAGATACTATTTCCAATCATACTGAAATATATGGCCGTTTATTAAGTGACAATGGCGACCACACTTTTCTAAGAAGAATATTAAGTTTAGTATATAATGAAAGTATAAATGAATGGGAAAAATTATTAAAAAAAGCCACACGTGCCGATCTCGAAAAAATATATAGTTTTATTGTCGATGGTACAATTGGCATAATTGAAGAATGGATTAAAAATAATTGTATTGAAGAACCTAATAATGTTTCCATATTTATTAACAAAATATGTATGAGTGGTCTAAGTAGTTTTATTTAAAATTAGAATTATTATATCAAAAAAACCTAGTTAATTTTTTCAACTGGGTTTTTTAATATCCATTATTTTAAATTATCATTTAAAATAATCTCTTTTCTTATTTCTTCTATATCATTTATTTCATAATAAACTACTACTAGATTATTATCTTTATTTATATATAAACTATAACCATCATTTTTTATATTCATCATTGTAAAATCAATATCATCACTTTTTATATTACTTTTTAAAAGATTATAAAAGGTATCATTTTCATAACCATATATCTTTAAAATTTCTTCATTATTTAAAACTTTCCCTGTCTCTTTAGAAATAACATAGACATTACTTTTTTCTTCCCCTATATTTCCTTCTATATATAAACAATATTTTTGAATAATAGAAAAATACCCTTCACTTTCAAAGTAATCATAACTAATAATATTTCCTTGTTTCATTACATTATCTAAAACTTTCATATTCTTAAAACTTTTTTTAACAAAACTACTAAGTTCTAAATTAACATTAATTACATTATCACTTTTTATATTAACAACTAAATTTTGCATATTATAAGAAGTATTATCCATAAGGACTAGTTTTCGATAATCTTCCAAATAAATATATTCTTTATTATCATCTATTTTAGCCAAAACAAATTTTTCTTCTTTTAATCCTTCATCTTTTTCTAACTCTACTTGTTCTTTTCTACATCCACACATAAACGTTAGAACAATTACTAAAGTAATTATTACCTTATACTTCTTCATATTAATATCTCCTAAGAGAATTATATACCATTTCCCAAAATAAAAATAGACATTACCGTCTATTTATTACTTACTTTCTTTTTTCTTTTTATTTTTTGCTACTAGTTTTACTTTTACTCCTCTTAGCGCTCCAAATTTTTTCTTAACACCTTCAGGTAAATTTGCTTTATAAGTTCTCATAATGCACCTCCTCATTAATAACTAATCAATTATAACATGTATTATACTAAAAATGTACTAAAATTCAAGGCAATAAAGTAAATTTTACAATTGAAAATGAATAAGCCATCACTACAAACAATATTAACAACATAAATACAGTTGAATTAAAACGTCCTTTATTTTTTCTTACATCTATTATCATATAAATATAAAAACTCCCCAAAAATATAAACAAAATAAGAGAACTTAATTTATTTAAAACTTTTACTAACCATAAAGGATATAAAATAGAGAAGAAAAAAATATAAATAAATGAAAAAACATAAAATTTTCCATATAGCACTTTTATATTATCCGGTATTTGTTTTTTTACATTAAAAGAATTTTTATTATTTATATTTTTTTCTTCTTTTAATTTTTTATTCCTATTTACTTTGTTCCTCATAAGCCTGTCTTACTGCCTTTGCTAATTGATCAGCACAAGAAGTACCTCTCATACCACATTGATTACCTTCTAGTTTTTCTGTAATATAATCTACAGTTTGACCATCTAATAATTTTGATAAGGCCTGTAAATTACCAGGACATCCTCCCATAAACTTTATATCAGTTATTTTATCTCCTTCAATATTAAAACTAATATTTAAAGAACACGTCCCTTTAGTTTTATAATTATACTCCATCTATATCACCACTTTAATTATAAAAAAAACATAATAATTAATCAATTAAAAAAAATAATTAAATTATTAAAACTTAATTATTTTTCACTTGTTTCACTATCAGTTTTTTCTGATGATTCTGTAGCTACAGAATCATTTGTAGTGCTAGCACTACTTTTAGCATCAAATAAACCATTTGGTGTTACTTTTACATCATTATTCCATACATCATTTTTAGAATATCCTAATAATGGAATAGTTATAAAACCAAAGAATACAGTTAAAACAATCCAACCAGTTGACTTACCAAATTTCTTTGATAAATTATAAGCTATGTTAATATTAGCTAATACTGATGCAATAGTACCAAGAAAAGATAAACTATCTAATTTCATAATACTTATAATAGATGATGCTATAGCGATTAAAAACCACCACCATTGTAGGCCTGCTATCTCTACTAAAACCCAATTGTTATAATAAGGAATAATTGCTTCCCAACCATTCTTTCCTGCTTTTTGGAATAATTTCCATAACCCAATAACATAAAAAATTAACCAAGCAATAACAATAATAGCTGCAACAATTATAATTCCTACTGAAGCAGCAAGTAAAGTAGCAAAAGCCTCTGAATCATAACCCATAATCACACTTCCTTTCTATAAATAATTATACATAAAGTACTAAAAATAGACAAGAAAATTTTAATTTAAATATATTTATTATTAAATTATTTAAATTTATAAAAAAATATGCAAAAACTTTTATTTTCAAATCATTTACACAAATGTTATAATAAAAAAAGAAATGAGGTCAAATTATGTTAATTAAATCATCTGCTATTCAAAGATTACTAAGGGAAAATCCCAACTTAAAAGAACGACGTTTTGGACTACCTTACGTTGGTGCTCGTTTAGATAAAGAAGAATTTAATCCTACAGTCCAAGAAATTGCTGACGCAATTGATTTTTATGGCTACGAAGTTCGTGACGATGATATCGTAGATCATCCTGATATTAACTTAGGAGATGGTAATCCAATAAAATATGAGCCATTTAAACCTTCTATCGATGAAATGATAAAATCCTTACAATCTGGTAATATGTATAAATATCCTTATACTGAGGGCGATGACACAATAAGAAAAGAACTATTAAAGTATATTGAACAAGAAGGATTTGTTAATATTGACCCTTATAACTATGATGACATTGATGAACACGGACTATCAATCCATAATATTACTTTTTTACCTTCAACTTCTATTACTTTTAACATAATAATAAATATTATATCTAAACCTGGCGATGTTATATTAATCCCTGGTCCAAGCTATGGTCTTTTTACAATTCGTGCCGAACGTGCTGGAGCAGAAGTAGAAATCATTCCTCTAGAAAAAGAAGATAACTACCTAATTAATCCTGAAAAATTGGCTAATACTATTGACGACATCAATAATAGCCTTCAAAGAGTTTATAATCGCCGTCATGGTTATGTGCCAAGAGTAGTTGCTTTTGTAAACCCCAATCCTAACAATCCTACAGGCAAAGTAATGGGTGAAAAGCAAACTGAACTATTAACAGAAATTAGTCAAATATGTTTAGACCGTGGAGTATTTGTAATCGATGATATGGTCTATCGTGATATTACCTATGACGAAAACAATATTGCCAAACCAATTGCTACAATACCGGGCATGTTCCGTAATACTATAACTTTATTTGGCCTTTCTAAAAGTTATGGGATGGCTTCTTTAAGAGCCGGTTTTCTAATTGCCGATGAAGCTATTATTCGTGAAGTTATAAATAGAATATTCCAAGAAATGGATTCATCACCAGATATCGTCGGTCGAGCTTTAGTAGGTGCATTTAATACTAGTAAAGAACGCAATTTATATTACCAAAACTACTTTAAAGAACTTCGTCAAATATACTTATTTCGTTTCAACTTACTAAAAGCTTTCATATCAGGTCTTAACGAAATTAAAGACTCCAACATGAAAGATAAAATTATATCTACTGCCAAAAAATATATTCAAGACGAAAACCTCTTAAACGATTTATTTAAAGAAATGCCTTACGTAAATTTCCCTCCTAACTTAGAACCAGAATCTGGTTTCTTCGCTATTTTAGATTTCACTAAATTAAAAGGTAAGACATTTAATGGTTCTATTATAAAAACTGAAAAAGATTTACTAGAATTTTTTTATAAAACTTGTCGTATTCGTTTTCTAATTGGTCAATCAATATCATGGCCTTATAAAAATGAATTAATTGGCCGTGTTACATTTGCTGGGGAAGAAGATGAACTTATAAACGCTTTAACTTTAATGCACCAAGCCCTAGAACAATTAAAAACAGAAAATTCATATGAAATAAGACTTAATCGTATTGAAGACCAAGAACAAATGGCTCATATAAAAGTTGATAGTTGGAACAAAACATATAAAAACATTATTGCTCCTGAATATCTTGCTTCTTTAAACTACAAAGAACAAACGGCTAGATATTTAGAGTCTTTTGAAGAATACAAAAATAATGTTTTAGTTGCCATTAACAAAGACACAGATAAAGTAGTCGGCTATGCTTGCTTTAATACTAATGAAAATGAATTTGTAGACATCACTGACTGTGAATTAGTTAGCCTTTATCTAGATCCAAACTACCAAAATAAAGGAATTGGAAAATCTTTATTCAGAGAAACCATAAAAATTTTAAGGGGATACAATAAACGTTACATGTTAATTTGGTGTTTAAAAGAAAATAAAAAAGCAATAAAATTTTATGAAAAACTTGGCGGAATAAAACATACAGAAAAATTAGCTAAAATTGGTAATAAAGTCTATCCTGAATATGGTTTTATCTTTGATATTTCAAAATTTAAAAATTAATATAATAAAGTACAAAAAATGTACTTTTTTTCTTTACTTATATAAAAAAGCCAATTATAATAAGCACCATCAGGTGATTTAAATGAACAAAATAATGCTTATTAACATTTTAATAAAAGCCATGGAAAAATATAAAAAAGGAGAATTAGATTTTCAATCTTATCAACAAATTATAGCAGATACTAATCATATAAGTGCTAGTAATAACTTAGTTTCATTTTATGAAACTAAACTTTTATATTTTTTATTCCAAAATGTTCCTTACTACAAAATATTTTTATTTTTAAATCAATTTATTATTCATCTAAAAGGAATCTCAAAAGATAGTCAAACTGATTCAATGTCTTCCCTTTTAGAAGCATACACATGTGATATTATATTTTCTCTAGATAATCGAGTTAATACTGAAGCTATAGCTCATCTATATGAATTGAGTAAAATATTTCATCAACATGGCTATCTTGATTATGAATTAACTATGCGTTTACTAAAAAATCCAAGAATAATGACTGCTGAATTAGTAAGTCTAGACATAGCTCAAAATATATCTTACCAGCAAACTACTTTAGATTGCTTTAAAGAAAAAGATGAGGACTTAAGAGAAAGTATCTCATCCAAAAATTATCAAAGGAAAAATAGTATTGAAAAAGTTTTAATTAACACTTTAGCTAAAACTTTTAGTGAAAACGAATTAACTAATTTTATTGCCGAATTAAAACGAATTATAGAAACATATGCTCAAATTGATAAAGAAGACGCCAATATGTTAGGTGATACTTTACTAAGCCAATTAATTGGTCTTAAAAAAAGCATTATTACTAAAAAGAAAGAAAAAGAAACAAGAGAAAAAAATAATGAAAACCCTGATCAAATTTCTTTATTTACCCTAAAAAAACAAGCCTAGAATTAAACTAAGCTTGTTTTTTATATATCAATACCATATAATTTGCCATAACCAGTCTCATCATTTTTTAAAACTTCTTTAATATAAGTAAAACCTAATTTTTCATAAAATACTGGGGCTTTATCTGTCCATAAATATACTTTACCATATCCCAATTCTTTTAATTCTTTTTTAGCAAAATCAATTAAATGACGACCATATCCCTTACTTCTAAATTCATCAAAAATCATTACATCTGAAATCCATGGATTATACTCTAAATAATTTACCAGACACTCACTTTTAAGAACACAAAAACCTATTAAGTTATTATTATCATACAATGCTAATCCATATGGTAATATATTATTTACAGCATAAATTTTCTTAAACTTTTCTTCCGTCTCCTTATAAGACATTAAAGGACTATATTTAGACCAGTGATTAAAATGTTTGTTTATTATTTTTTCTAAATCATCTACTGATATATCCCTAAATTTTTTAATTTCCATACTCTTTTTTCCAGTCTTCAACTATTCTCATTAATTGTTCATTTAAATTATCTTTGCCATCATATTCATAAATTTTTTTAGATATACAATAAATTGAACCCGATATCTTTTTCCCTTTTTCATAGATAAAATATATTGGT
>CANDCB010000018.1 GCA_947383065.1 uncultured Bacillota bacterium
CATTTTTTTTAATCTCAAATAATCTATATCCAAAATATCTTTTTTATAAATTACTGGTTTATAAATATTAGACATTATTTCTTTCACCCTCTTTATTATACATTAAATTCCAAAGATTAAAAACTTTTATCCCAGAACCAATAATTAAAAAGTATTATAAAATAGCTTATTATAAAAAAAAACAATAAAAAGCCACATTGTGGCTTAATTTTGATCAGTAGAACATGTATTATTACTACGTCCAAAAATTGTATTACACTCCGTATCAGCACATAATAAACCATCTTTAGTATATAAAATACGACTTTTCTCACCATTCTTCTCTGGGGTAAAAGTTATAACTCCATTTTTTATTTTATATTTACCTGTTTCTAAATCTTCTTCATTTGCTTCATCAGAATTCGTAAAACTATATTTCCCCCAACTTTTAATATGATATAAAGATATATTAGATTTAGCAAAACTCTGTTCCGCTGACATAACACCATTCATCTTACTTAATTCATTTACATAATCTCCAATATAATCCATAGAACTAAAAGATATTACATAAGTATCATAAATATCTAGTTCTCCACTCCCTAAACCACTTGCATAATCATCACGTGAATAATAATTACTACTAGAAACATTATCAAATTCATTAATTTTCTTTTCTATTGCTTGACGATCTTTCTCCGTTTGATTATGATTTAACAAAACTACAATTGTTGCTGTATCACTATAACTGCACCAATATCCTTTATATTTACTATTACATCCTACCATATTTATTGAAAGAAAAAGTAAGACTAAAATATAACTCAATTTTTTCATCATGTCCTCCTAACAAAAGAATAACTTTTATTATTTACTATATCTAACAAATCTAAACGATTATTATCCAATAACGTTATTTGATACATCTTCTTAAACTTATTATTTTCATCTTTCTTAGTAAATATTATATCATCTTTTACATAATAGAACAATTGCTCATATTGATCATAATCAAAATTCTTGTCAAACGTTTTATCATAGAGAGCATCTTTTTTAGCGATATTAAAAAAATCAACCCCATGATAAAACACTAAATTATAATATGTTAAATCTTTCATTTCTTTATCTTTAAAATTAAAACATTCCCAGGAAATCAACAATTTGTAATATTTATTTTTTTGATAAATACTTTTGGCTTTATCTAAATCCCAAGCTCTATTAAGCTTATCAAAAGAGTTAGAAATATTACCTTCGTCATACAAATTCTTCGCTTCTTCTATATATTCCTCTTTTTTTTCTTCGGAAACTTTTTCAATAGTTCCCTGACTCTTAAAATTCTTTAATTTTCCATACATTGTTCCAAAATCAGTATAATATTCTGCAACAGTAAAATTCTTATCTTCATAAGTATAATATGAATTATCTTGAAAATCTACTCCATTTATATTTGATAAATAAAATGAAGAATCCTTATCCATATGATAATAATTAATATAATAAACATTAATTTTAGCACTTTTAGTAAAATTACCTAAATCTCTCAAAAATTGTTCATAATTATCTTTATCTTCATTAACTGCCGCCAAAATAAAATCTTTTTCTTCTAAAGCAAATAAATTATTAACTAATTCTTCACTCGTTAATTCGATTAAACTATATTCTTCTTTAGACTTACACGAACAAATTATAAATAAAAACAAAACTAATATGATAATTTTAAAATATTTCACAACCTTCACCTATAAAAATTATACCATTTTTAAGTACTTAATAAAACCTTTTAAAATATAATTAATTAGGTGATAAGATGTTTTTAAAATTTATAAATATTCTTAAAGGTTTCTTCTATTTTACCGGAAGTTACTCTAACAATGTTTTTCCCCCTACATTAAGTAATGAAGAAGAAAAGGAATGTATCGAAAAAATGATGAAAGGAGACATAGAAGCAAGAAATAAATTAATTGAACATAATCTAAGATTAGTCGCCCATATTGTCAAAAGATTTGAAGGAAAAAATGTTTCTACTGATGATCTTATCAGTATAGGAACAATTGGTTTAATAAAAGGAATTGATAGTTATAATCCAGACAAAAAAATAAAAATTACAACTTATATTGCCAAATGTTCAGAAAACGAAATCTTAATGTATTTTAGAAGTAATAAAAAATATGCGAATGATATTAGCTTAAACGACTACATCGGAATAGATAAAGATGGCAATGAAATTTCTTTAATTGATGTAATACCAAGTAATGATGAAGACTTACTTAATACAATTTTTAAAAATATGAATATGGAATTATTACACAAATATTTAGATGTCTTAAATAAAAGAGAAAAAGACATAATCATAAAAAGATATGGTTTATATAATAGCGAGATATACACGCAAAAAGATGTAGCCAATATACTAAATATCTCAAGAAGCTATGTATCTCGTATTGAAAAAAGAGCTATTGCTAAACTATATAAAGAATTTTTTAAAAACAAATAAAAAGAAGTATTCACTCCTTATAATCTTTATCAATATAATCTACATCATCAACAATAGTTAATTGTTCTTCAACAACTTGTTTAATACGTGATTTATATATTTTTAAACTTCTTCTTAATTTATCAGCTTCGATTTCTGTTTTCTCAGCCTCAATTAATGCATCATTTATAATATGTGATGCATTTCTTTTTGCTTCATTTATAATTGATTTTGCTTCATCTTTAGCAATTTGCTTAATTTGTTTAGATGAGTCTTCAGCAACTAAAACTGCTTTATTCAAAGTTGTCTCTATTTCTTTATAATGATTCAATTTAGCTTTTAATACTGATATTTCATTATCACGATTTTTAAGTTTATTTAACATATTCTCATACTCAACCGTAACTTCTTTAACAAATGAATTAACTTCATTTTTATCATATCCACTAACAGTTGTATTAAATTTTTTCATGACTCACCTCTAATCAAAAGAAGCACTTTACCACTCTGGATTTTCTTCTACTTTATCTTGTTCTTTATTATCTTCGCTTATTTTTCCTTGAACATTAACATTTTTAGGAGTACATAAATAAATACCTACACCTATCTTCTGCATTGTTCCGCCAATTGCATAAATACATCCACTAAGAAAATCAATAATTCTTTTAGCTTGATCAGATGTAACTCTTTTTAAATTTACAACAACACTATTTCTATTTTTTAAATGATCTGCTATCTGCTGACTCTCTGAATATGCTCTAGGCTCTAAAAGAATCATTTTATTATTAGCATTTTCTACCTCAGTAGTTTCAGTTGCATAATATTCATCTTCAGCACTACTAAGTTTCTGATCATCATAATCATCAGTTTCAAATATTTTTTTTATACTAAATGCCATAAATAAGCCTCCTATACTTTACTACTTTATAATTATATCTAATATTTTTATTTTTTTCAATAAATTATATAAAAAAGTATAACAATCATCTTAAAACCAAAAAAATAATCAAAACTAACTAATCATTATACCAATCTAATTTTTTAGAAGATAAAATTCAATTAATATATTAGTATCGCCTTTTCTCTATTGTGAAGTCTCAAACTTTTTCTTTAATTTATAATCCGCAGAAGGTTCCCCAAAACTATTTAAATCTAAAGTTTGTAAAATTACATCTTCAATAATAGATTGACAAGCCTGAAATTGCGGGTTATTTATATTATCCTTTAAGTAATCTAAATTAGTAAGAAGACTACTATTAGATATCAAGTTATAGCTAAATCTATCCCCAGTTACCTCTATTATAACAATAGCATTATTAATTTCAGTATAAAATAATCTTATATTTCTACCATCTATAGCATATATCAAATAATCACCATATGAAGTGATAACACTCCCTTTTGTACCATTTGATAATTTTTTTAAAGTACTAAAAATATCACCATAAAGCAAAATATCAATCAACTCAATATTACGTAACATTAAAGGATAATTAAAAGAATCAGTTAAATAATAAAAAGTATTAGCTCTCCTACTATTTTTAGATAATTCAACTAATCTTTCCCCCTGTTTTAACTTTATAGAAATAACCTCATATGATTGTTCTAAATCATCAGGAATATTTAGATTTACAATATAATTACAAATTGAAATAATATCATCTAAAATCCGCGATAAAAAAGATGACAAAAGAGGATTTTCTAAAGTCTCTAAACTTGCTTTTAGCTTATTAAATATTTCTACTTCATAATTTGCTAAACTTTGTTCAACTAACAAATTATTTTGCTTACTCTTACTATTTGCAATTTCAATTTTCATCAAAGAAATTAACTGTTCTTGTTCTTCTTTACATACTTTAGCTTCTTCTAATAACTTTTTAAAATAATCTAAACTTGCTGTAGGACAAATTATTTTTCCTTCAAAAACATACTTTTTTAATTCATTAATAGCAACTGACTCATTACCTAATGAAGCCTCAATTTCTTGTTGAGGTTTACTTCCAATACATAATCCTTCTTTTAAAGATTCCATAGCTTCATTATATTCATCTGCCCGATTACCACAAGCTAATTTTAATAATTTACTCATCATAAAAAATATACTAGGTATAGAAGCTCCAACTCTTAATCTAAATTCATTATCAAAATTTTCTGCAATACTTCTTTCTATTGTACACAAAAAAGCAGTTTCTTTTTCAGATAGTACTTTTAAAAGACTAATTAACATTATCATAAGTTGATATGAACCTATCGGCTCTTTAGTACTATATAACAAAATGGATTCAATAATAAAATCATTAGGATATAATGAAGAATTAAAACGGCCATCATGAAAAGATTCTAAAGCTTTAGTTATTTGGGTTGATTTATTACTTAAAGACATTAACTTATCATTTAATTTATTTAATTCACAATTATAAATAAAAGCCCTTAATTCACTTTCCTTAACTCTATTAAAAAATGAACTTTTTGGATTATTTTCTCTATAAAATCTAAGAGCTACCTTTTTACTACAATAATCTGTATATTTAAAGTTTTCTAATAATGGAAAAGAAGCTATTTGATCCTTTAATATCTTTATTTCACGCTTTAAATTTTCCTGAAGTTCTTTTAAAAAATCTTGATATAACATTTTACCATCCCCTTTAAAATACTTTTTTTATTATATAATACCTAAAATAGATGAACAAATAAAAAAGAGCATAAATTGCTCTTTTGACTAAAACTTGACATTAAAATTCAATTTTTTCTTTAATATAATCAATTAAATTATTTATTTCTACTTTTGTTTGTGCCATTGTATCACGATCTCTAATAGTTACAGTATTATTAGCTAATGTGTCATCATCTATTGTAATACTAAATGGTGTTCCTACCGCGTCATTACGACGATATCTTTTACCAATTGAACCAGTTTCATCATAAGAAACATTAAAATACTTACATAATAAAGCATATACTTCTTGAGCTTTTGAACCATGAACTTTCTTTATTAATGGCAATATAGTAGCTTTAACAGGAGCTAATGCTGGATGAATCTTTAAAACTTCACGGACATCTCCAGAAGCTAATTCTTCCTTTTCATAAGCATTACATATAAATGCTAAAATAGCTCTATCTAATCCTAATGAAGGCTCGATTACAAATGGCGTATATTTTTCATTTGTTTCAGGATCTAAATACCTTAAATCAGCTTTAGAATGCTCCATATGAACAGATAAATCATAATCAGTTCTATCTGCTATTCCCCATAGTTCACCCCATCCCATAGGAAATAAAAATTCAATATCCGTTGTTGCCTTACTATAAAAAGACAATTCTTCTTTAGTATGATCACGATATCTTAGATTTTCTTTCTTCATACCTAAAGATTTCAACCAATCTATACAATAATTTTTCCAATATCCAAACCACTCTAAGTCTGTATTAGGTTTGCAAAAAAATTCTAGTTCCATTTGTTCAAATTCTCTTGTCCTAAAAGTAAAATTACCTGGTGTAATTTCATTTCTAAAACTTTTACCAGTCTGCCCAATTCCAAAAGGAACTTTAGCACGCATACTTCTTTGAACATTTAAAAAATTCACAAAAATTCCTTGAGCAGTCTCTCCACGTAAATATACTTTACTTTTACTATCTTCTGTTACTCCCTGATGTGTTTCAAATAAAAGATTAAATTTCCTAATAGGTGTAAAATCTTGACTTCCACATTTAGGACAGACAATATTATTTTGGGCAATAAACTTTTCAATTTTTTCATTATCCCATCCATCTGCTGTTTCTTCTCCTTTAGTAAATTCCTCAATTAATTTATCAGCACGATGGCGACTTTTACATTTTTTGCAATCGATTAAAGGATCATTAAAATTAGTTACATGTCCACTAGCAACCCATACTTCTGGATTCATAAGTATTGCTGCATCAAGTCCATAATTATATGGATTTTCTTGAATAAATTTTTTCCACCAAGCCTGACGAACATTTTCTTTTAATTCTTTTCCTAATGGTCCATAATCCCATGTATTAGATAAACCTCCATAAATCTCACTACCTTGAAATATAAAACCATATTGTTTACAATAATTTACAATATCTTCCATCTTAATTTTTTCCATTATAATCTCCTCCATTTTCTATATTATATTTTAAATTTCTAGAAGTCTTTACTAAATTAACTTTACTTATTTTACCAAATAAAAACTTCTAGATTATATGTAGGAACGAATATCAATCCGCGGTTCCATCCTACTTATTTCTAGAAGAAATCACCTTAATTTATATAGCTCATGGTTGCCAACCCAGTCATCGCTTGTATGTATTTATTATAACAAAATTATTCCTGTAGTCAACAATTTTATTCAAGCTATCAAGATTTTTTATTGTGTTTTGATAGATAAAAGGATAAGAACAACATAAATATGTTATTCTTTATAATAAGGAAAACAAAAATATAATAGAATTATGGTCGTAATAACTTACTTTATTAGCATAGGAACCAATAGCCAACCCCATAATCATTATAGTGTTTGAATAATTCAAACACGAGTTATATAATAACACTTTTTTTTAATTTGTCTAATTTTACTACCAATTTATAGAAAAAAATTAAATATTAACCAATTAAAAGTTATTATAACTGATTAATTCTTTTAAGAAAATCTTTACTTTTTAAATATATACCAGTATAACGTTCATAATATTTATCTAAAAAATAATTTATTTCATTTGCTGTATTAACCTGAATCTTTATATCACTAATACTACCAATTTCAATTAAATAATACATCCTAATTAATTTTAAACTTTTAGGACTCAATAAAACTTCATTTGTATAACAATCTTGGCATATATATCCCCCTTCATCAGGATCTAAAGTAACAATATTTGTCTTATTACCACATTTTATACAACTTGACAAATTTAATCCAACACCCAAATATTCTAAATATTTCAATTCTAAAATATTCGTTAAAATTAAAGGATTTTTTCCTTCATTCATCTTTTTAATAGTGCTTAAATATAAATCATATATAATAGATGAACTATTTTGCTTAGCAACTTGATAAGTTAAATCAGTAATATAACTAACATAACTAATAAGTTCAATATTACTTTTAATATTAGAAAAATTATCTATAATATCAACATCAATTAACTTAGACAATTTATTTTTATTATAATTTATATGAAACAAACCATAAGTAAATTTTAAAGTTTTAGTTCGTAATGGATTTTTAATACTTTTAACATTTTGACACATAATTCCAATAAGACCATGATCTTTTGTTAAAATATTAATAATTTTTGAATTATCACCATAAGGTGTCTCAGTTATAATTATTCCTTCAAATTTACTTATCATTTTAATCACTACATTTTCCCTTTATATTTTAAATAATATTCAATTTTACCTGTTTTTTTAAAAAGTTCCCATGCTTCTTCTTTTTTCATAAAAAGAACCCATCCTTTCCTCTTATTATTATGATGGGTTCTTTAAAACTTTTTTATTCACGAATAAATTAAAAATTTAACTTATATAATCTTTTTCATTAAAACCTAACTCATTTAAATATCTTTCTTTATCACGCCAATTTTTAATTGTTTTAACATATAATTCAAGATAAACTTTTTTACCAACTAGGTTTTCAATATCTTTTCGTGCTTCAATACCTACTGCTTTTAATAAAGAACCTTGCTTTCCTATAATTATCTTTTTTAAAGAATCTCGATCAACTATAATATCAACCGTTATATTAACTATTTTATTTTTTTCTTCAAATCGAGAAGTTATACAAGTTACACTATGTGGAATTTCTTCTTCTGTCATTCTAAATATTTTTTCTCTTACAAATTCACTAACTAAAAAATTTAATGGACTTGTAGTAATAATATCTTCATCAAAATAACGCATATTATCTGTCATATACTTTTTAATTACTGTTAATAATCTTTCAGTATTATCTTGCGTTAAAGCTGAAATTGGTACTATTTCAGCAAAGTTATATAAATCCTTATAATCATTTATCGCCGATATAATCTCATTACTTGTCATTTTATCAATTTTATTTAAAACTAAAATAACTGGTGACGATGTCTCTGCTAATGTTGCAATAATCTTTTTATCTCCTGACCCTAAACCTTCTTTAGCATCTACTAAAAATAAAATTAAATCAACATCTTTAGTTAAACTCTGAGCTTCTTTATTTAAAACTTTACCTAACTTATTTAAAGGTTTATGTATTCCTGGAGTATCAACAAAAACAATCTGGTAGCCATCTTCATTATATATTCCTTGGATTATATTTCTTGTAGTTTGTGGTTTATTACTAGTAATAGCTATTTTTTGATTTATTAAAGAATTAAGCAAAGTTGATTTGCCTACATTGGGACGCCCAATTAAACTTACGAATCCACTTTTCATTATTATAAACCTAATAAAGTTATAATATGAGGAACATAAATAACTGCTCCAATAGCTGCGGCCATAATAGCTAAAACAAAAGTCGCTGCACTACCACAATCCTTAGCTATTTTAGCTAAAGGATGAATCTCTAAAGTTACTAAATCAACAACTGCTTCAATAGCGGTATTAATTAATTCTGCGGCCAAAACCATTCCTATAGCCATAAGCGTAATTAACCACTCCATACCATTTACTTTAAATATAAAATTAGCAATAATAACACCAACCGTTGCTATTACGTGAACTAACATACTTTGTTCATATTTATAAGCATACTTAAGTCCTTCAATAGAATAACCAAAACTTTTAACAAAACGACCAAAACCACGCTTCTTTATTTCATCTCTTGATATTTTTGTCATCTAAAATCATCTCCTGCAACGCAAACATTACTTTTTCATCTTCTTCATTCATATGGTCATATCCTAACAAATGTAATAGTCCATGAACAACTAAAAATGAAAGTTCCCTTTTCTCACTATGACCATAATCTATTGCTTGACGCTTCATTTGGGGAATACAAACATATATATCACCAAGCGTTCGTACAACATTATACCTTAAATCTTCACTATCTTCAAATGCAAATGATATAACATCTGTAATTCTGTCAACATTTCGATAATTTCTATTAATTTCATGAATTTCATCATCATCAACAAAAATAATTGAAAAAATCG
>CANDCB010000019.1 GCA_947383065.1 uncultured Bacillota bacterium
CTTGTTACTAAATTAATTGGTATATTTTTAATTTGTTCAGGCCTTTTAGATGCAATGGTATGTAACTTATTTAGACAAAGGGCTAAAAATATTTTGCATATTTTCGAATAATATTATAACAAACAATAAAGTTGTATAAAATTTATAATCTTTAAAAAACTATTTATATAGTAAAAAGAAAGATTAAATAAAATGTTATTGTTTAAATAACTTGATTTATAACCACATATATGATAGATTATTATGGAGAAACGGAAGTGAATGTATGGAAATTGCACTTTTAATAGTATCAGTATTACTAATAGCCATTGTTTTATTACAAAGTAATAAAGCAAGTGATGCAAGTCAGATTATTAGTGGCGGAAACGATGCTTTATTTCAAAATCAAAAAGAACGTGGCGTAGAATTATTAATAACAAGACTTACAATAATTTTAGGAGCAGCATTCTTTATAATTTCATTTATAATGTTTATTAAATAAATCCGTTAAGGATTTTTTTTAATCTATTTTTTCTAACTAAAATATGTTATATTAATAATAAGTATTTTTAATAATAAGGGGAAGAAAAACGGTGATATCTATGAGAGAACAAATACTAAATTTACTAAAAAATATTCATGAAGCTAAAGAGCTTATAGAAATAAATGATTTGCTAGGTTTAAAAACTAGTGATGAATTACGTGAACTTCAAGAAAACTTAAATGCTTTAGTTGATGAATATTTAGTCTTCTATACTAAAAAAGGAAAATATATTCTTTTAGATAACTGTCCAGGAATTAAAATTGGTAAGTTATCAGTTAGCAAAAAAGGATTTGGCTTCATAATTTTAGACCGTGAAGATGATATTTATGTTGATAAAAAAAATATGAATGATGCCATCCATGATGATATTGTTCTTGCCGAAGTCTTTACATCAGGGGTTCGTAAAGAAGCAAGAATAATCCGTATAATTAAACGTGATCTTAAGAATCTTGTTGGTGAAATAGAATTTGATAAAAATGGTCGTGCTTATATCGAATTAGACGATGATAAAAGAAATCTAACTATTGAACTTACACCTGATAGTACTAAACAATGCGTTGAAGGGCATAAAGTTATGGTAAATGTTATTAAAGAAGTTAATAAACATACTTATATTGCCAA
Organism: uncultured Bacillota bacterium; assembly: GCA_947383065.1. The sequence continues at coordinate 1,145 of CANDCB010000019.1, forward strand.
AGTAGTAAAAATAATCGGTCATAAAAATGACCCAGGAACAGATATCTTAAGTATTGCTTATAAACATGGAATATATGAAGACTTTGGTTCGGAAGTTGAAAAAGAACTTGAACAAATCCCAACTGAAGTAGCAAAAGATGATTTAATAAATCGTCGTGACTTAACCAGTGAAGTCATCTTTACAATTGATGGTGATGATACTAAAGATATCGATGATGCTATAAGTATAAAAAAATGCAATAATGGCAATTATGAATTAGGAGTACACATTGCTGATGTTTCAAATTATGTTAAAGAAAATACAGCCCTAGGCGATGCAGCTTACGAAAGAGGAACATCTTCTTATCTTGCAGATACAGTAATCCCTATGCTTCCCCATCAATTATCAAATGGTATTTGCTCTTTAAATGAAGGCGAAATAAGATTAACTATGTCTTGTGTTATGGAAATAAACCATAAAGGAAAAATAGTTGACTATGATATCTTTCCAAGCTACATCAAAAGTCGCAAAAAAATGACTTACAAAAAAGTTAATGATTGCATTGTAAGAGGAATTGTATCGCCTGATTATGAGCCATACGCTAATGATTTACTATTAATGAATGAACTTCACCAAATTCTTAGAAAAGAAAAAAATAGTCGTGGTTATATAAATTTTGATTTAGATGAAGCTAAAATTATTCAAGATGAAAATGGTAAAGCTATTGATGTTGTTAAGCGCGTTCGTGAAGAAGGCGAAATGCTTATTGAAGATTTTATGATTGCCGCAAATGAAACAGTTGCAACTCATATTTATAACATGCAATTACCTTTCATATATCGTATCCATGATGTTCCAAAACCAGAAAAAGTTGACGATTTTATGACAATGGTCAAAATATTAGGATATAAATTAAGAGGAAACGTTAATGATTTAAGTCCTAAAGCAATGCAAAATATCTTAGATCAATTAAAAGATACTAAAGAATTTGAAATATTATCTAGTTTACTTTTAAGAAGTATGCGTAAAGCTGAATATAGCAAAGAAAATATTGGTCATTTTGGTTTAGCTAGCAAATCATACACTCATTTCACTAGCCCAATTAGAAGATATCCCGACTTAGTAGTTCATCGTCTTTTAAAAACATATTTAATTGACAACGATTTATCTATGACTACAATTCAAACATTAGAAAATAATCTTGTTGAAATCGCTAGTCATTCATCAGAAAGAGAAGTGGCCGCTGTAGATGCCGAACGTGATGTCTTGGACATGAAAATGGCTGAATATATGGAAGATCATATTGGAGAAGAATACGAAGGCGTTATTACTTCTATAACTAATTTCGGTTTTTTTGTCGCTTTACCTAATCTAATAGAAGGGCTTGTACATGTTCAAACTTTAAAAGGTGATTATTTCACATATCTTCCAGACTTATTGTGTATGATGGGAAAATCTACAAAAAAAACATATCGCTTAGGGGAAAAAGTCAGAGTCAAATGTATTTCTGCTTCAAAAGAAAATTCAAGTATTGACTTTGAAATAGTAAAGGTTGATGATAAAAATGGAAATAAAAAACAAGAAAGCTAATTTTGACTATTTTATTGAAGAAACTATTGAATGTGGTATAGAATTAAAAGGGACTGAAATTAAATCATTAAGACGTGGATCTGGTAATTTAAAAGACACTTTTGCTCTTATACGCAATAATGAAATATATTTAATAAATATGTACATTGCAAAATATGAGGAAGGAAACCGTTTTAATCATCAAGAACGCCGTTCAAGAAAACTTTTATTACATAAAAAAGAAATAAAAAAACTTCAAGAAAAAGTTAATAAAGATGGATATAGTTTAATACCTTTAAAAGCCTATCTAGTAAAAAATAAAGTTAAGATTTTATTAGGTGTCGGAAAAGGCAAAAAGCTATACGATAAACGTGAATCTATTAAAGAAAGAGATATAAAAAGAAGCGAAAAAATAATTTATAAATAAAAGCTATCAAAGACGAGTAAACAACTCCGTCTTTTTTATGACAAAAAAATTATTCAAATAAAACTATATAAATTAATAATAATTAAATAACATATTGATTAATAAAACTTATCATAGAAATTATTATGTTAATAATTAAATTATCATCTAATTAAAAAATTTATATGGGTTGTTTTTTGTACCTAATAAATGTTATAATTAGTAACGTAAAGAGGAGGCAGATAAGATGACTTTATCTACTGTGTGGTCAATATTTACGAAAATACTAGACATATGCGTAGTATGGTGTATGGCTTATTATATATTAAAAAATGTTAAAAATAATGTTAAAATGATTTTAATTGTTAAAGGGGTTATAATTATCCTTTTATTCAAAGTATTAAGTGATATTTTTAATTTATATACTGTTGGTATTTTATTAGAATATGTTTTTGAATGGGGACCTTTAGCCATAATTATCTTATTCCAACCAGAAATAAGAAGTTTTTTAGAATCAATTGGCAGAACTAAATTACTTGGTCGTCATAAAATTCTAACTGTTGAGGAAAGAGAAAAAGTAGTCTATGAAATAATGGACGCTGTTGAATACTTAAGAAAAAACAAGATTGGTGCTCTTATGGTAATTGAACGTGACGTTTCACTACAAGACTATATCACTCCAGCAACCAAGGTATATGCCGATTTAACTAGCCCTTTATTAGGTACAATATTTTTCCCAAATAGTCCTTTGCACGATGGCGGAGTAATCATCCAAGGCGATCGTATTACTTGTGCTGGTGCTGTATTTAAAACAAGTATGGACCCTAATTTAAATAAAAAATTAGGAACTCGTCATAGAGCAGCTTTAGGAATAGCTGAAGAATCAGACGCCGTTGCTTTAATAGTTTCCGAAGAAACTGGTCGTATTAGCATTGCTGTTGATCACGAAATTCACTATAATCTTAGTCTAGACGAATTTAGAATGATGCTTGTTGATGAATTAAAACCTAAAACTGAGATTTTCTATAATGCTGATGGAACAGAAAGCGAAGGTGAATTAGATGAAATCTAAAAAGAAAAACAATGCTTTCAAAAAATTTACAAGTAATTCTTATAAGACAATTGATAAATTAATTATTACTCCTATAAGCACCTTAGTTTACAAATTTCAAAATAAACTAGGTAAAGATAGCAAAATTGAAAAATTATTAAATCGCCCAAATGCTTTATTAATATTATCTTTAATTTTTGCTGTAGTCTTATTTTATTTTGTTGATAATGATGCGGTATCACTCGTTAATAATGATGCAAAATTTTTAACCAATATACCAGTTGAAGTTAAATACAATAATAGTGCATATGTTATTGAAGGTATTCCTGAAACTGTAGATATGACTTTAATTGGCGGTAAATACGAAATTTATTTAGCTGAAAGTCTAGGTGATAATAAAGTTACTGTCGATTTAACTGATTACCAAGCTAGTAATACTCCAGTTCGTGTTAAACTTACATATAATAAAAAAATAAAAAATGTTAGCTATAAAATTGATCCTACTTATTTAACGGTTACAATTAAAGAAAAAGTAAGTGACAATAAAACTGTTAGTTATGATTTAATGAATCAAGATGAATTAGATCCTAAATTAAGTGTTAAATCTGTTGAATTATCAAAATCAGATGTAATTGTAAGAGGATCACAAGATACAATTGATACAATAGCATCTATTAAAGCTCTAATTGATTTAAAAAATGAGGAATTTACTAAAGCAGGAACTTATAATCTCGACAATTTAAAACTAGTAGCATATGATTCAACTGGTAAAATAATTAATAATGTCGAGATTGTAGCTACAAATATAAGCGCTAAAATTGAACTAAGTTCTTTTTCTAAAAAAGTTCCAGTAAAAGTTCAAATAACTGGTGAATTAGTAAGTGGTAAAGCGATATCTTCAATAACAATTAATGGTGTCGATGCCTCAAGTTTTGAAACAACTATTTATGGTGAAGAAAGTGCCTTAGAAAATATTGAAAATATTCCCGTTTCTATTGATGCTGATGGTCAAGGAAATAACGGTTCAAAAACTTCTAAAGTTACATTATCAAAACCTTCTGGCGTAAGAAATATAAGTGATGAAAGCGTTACTGTTGTCTTAAATTTCGGCGAAGCTAAACAACGCACAATCGTAATAGAAGGTATTAGAACTTCTAATGTTCCAAATGGTCTAACAGCCAATCTAGTTTCAAAACTAGATAATGAAGTTGAAATTCAAGTAATTGGTGTTGAATCAGTTATTAATGAACTAGACGCAAACAGTAGCGGAATCTATGCATATGTCGATTTAACAGGCTATAGTACAGGTACGTATTCTATTCCTGTCAAAGTTGAAGGCAGCGATTCAAGATTACAATACATAGTTACAAAAAATGTAAATATAATTTTATCAAAATAAAAGAACCCTAGTCATCTAGTGTTCTTTTTTCATCAAAAAAGTAAGCTATACAAATTAAAGAAGCAATACCAATGATTATATAAATTATATTATTAATTAGTGTACTTTTTATAAGCATTGTTACTAAATTTAAATCAAATAATCCTATTAATCCCCAGTTTAATGCTCCAATAATTGTTAAAATTAATGCAATTTTTTTAATTATTTCCATATAAACCTTCCTTTTCTACTATTATTATCACCAATAATTTTTAATTTATGTATGAATAATTACTAAAAAGATAAATATTATTAAAATAGAAAAGGTTGGGTGTTATGAAAAAAATAATTTTATTGTTTATAAGTATAATCTTATTAACAGGTTGTGGTAAGGTGGATAAAGACAAATTAATCGAAAATTTTAAGGATAAAGTAGAGTCATCAAAATCATATACGATTGACAGTAATATGGAAATTTACAATGCGGAAGATACCTTCACGTATAATATAAAAGTTTATTATATGGACGATGATTTTTTTAAAGTAGAAATGGTAAATACTTTAAGTAATCATGAACAAATAATTTTAAGAAATAATCGTGAAGTGTATGTTGTTACTCCAAGTTTAAATAAAAGTTATAAATTTGTAAGTGAATGGCCTTATAATAGTAGTCAATCATATATATTAAACACATTAGTAAAAGACATAGATAATGCTAACGAGATAGAATTTATTACTGAGGATGAAGGTTATAGTTTAAAAGTTCCTGTGAATTACCCAAATAATAATAACTTAAAATATGAAAAAATGTTTTTTGATAAAGACATGGATTTAAAAGAAGTTGTAGTATATGATAAAGAAGATATTGTCTCTATTAAAGTAAAATTTGCTAAGATAGACTATAAAGCTAATTTAAAAGAAGAAGACTTTGATGTTGATAAACTTATTGATGAAAATTGTTGTAATACAACGCCAAATAATTCTAATAATACAAATTCTAATGAAAATAATAACGCTAAAGACAATGGAAACAATAATTCATCTGATGAAAATAATAAACAAAATAATAATAAGACATCAAATACATCATCTTTAGAAGATATTGTATATCCTTTATATATTCCTACAAACACATACTTAAAAGGCAAAGAAACTGTAAATACTGAAACTGGTGAGCGTGTAATACTGACATTTAATGGTGAAAAGAACTTTGTTCTAATCGAAGAAACAAGTCAAGTAAAAGATGAATTTGAAATCATCCCAGTTTATGGAGATCCCCTTATGTTAAGCAATACAATCGGTGCTTTAAGTACTAATTCATTATCTTGGACTGCTGATAATGTTGATTATTATCTAGCTAGTAATGATTTAAGTACCTCAGAAATTCTTACGATTGCCTCATCTTTAAACAGTACAAATCTAGTTGTTGAAAAATAATGAATAAAAATTTTCCTCTTTAACCAAAATAATTTTAAAGTGAATAACTTGTGAAAAGTAATGATAAACGAAAAACATTTATTTGCTTTAAGAATTAAATGTGATATAATTGGGACAAGGTGGTTTAATATGGAAAATAAAAAAAAGCAAGTAAAAAAAATAAATTATAATACAACAGAACAAGAGGAAATAAAAAAGTTTTTAGTGGTAATAGTTGTAGTCCTAGCAATTTGCGGTGGCCTATATTTACTAACAAGAGCATTCGTAACCAAAGATTTATTTAGTAAAGAAGAAGACAAAACAGAAGAAGTAGCAGAAGGAAAAGTAGATTATAATGTTGCTATAATGGGCCAAATTTTTAATCGACCTTATACTGAATACTATGTGGCAATATATAATGCTAAAGACGGCAAGTACATGAGCGACATGGCAAGTCTATTATATAGTTATTCTAATAAAGAAAATAAAGATAAAAATTTACATGTTTATACTGTTGATTTGTCAAATCATTTAAATGCTGATTACTATGATCCAGAAAATGTTAATACAAAAGCACAGAGTGTTGATGATATGAAAGTTGGCGACATTACCCTATTAAAAATAAAGAATAAAAAAATTACTAAATATATTGTTGATTATGATGCCATGAAAAAAGAATTGGATATCAAATAAAAAATTAAGTTTAATATAATGTTAAACTTTTTTTCTTCTAATTAAAGTTTTATGATATCATTTTAAATAGAAGGTGAATTTATGAATGATAATAAAGATTCAAAAAAAAGAATAAAAACAAACTCTCAAAAAGATACAAAAAAATCTCGAGCAAAATCATCACCTAAAAATAAGGATTCTAACAATAAAGTACCAAAAAAAAGAAATGATAAATCTTCTAATGTAAAAACTAGAAAATCATCTTCTATAGATTCTAAAAAAAATGAAACGACAAAAAGTTCTAAAAATATATTATCGAAAACAATGAGTATTCCACTTTCAGCTATAAAAAGTCGCTTAAAAGATAATTCGTATGGAAAAAAAGAAAGTCCAGCTGTCAAAGAATACAAAAAAAATAAAGAAAAAAAACTTCGCCAAAAAAGACAGTTAAAATATTGTTTCAATCTTGATTTACTCGATATTTTAATTATCATCGTCATTACTGCTATTGTATCTTGTATATTAACAGGTTTTATTATAAATTATGAATTTAAAAAAAGTACTAACCTTGTCAACCGTGAAGTAGTTGCTGATAAAAATATTCAGGAATTTCTAAATACTTATTCCGAAATTTTAGAAAATTATTATGAAGAAATTGATAAAGAAGCTATGATGGGAGCAGCCATGGCAGGGATGCTTAGCTATTTAAAAGATAATTATTCAATATACCTAAATGAAAATGATAGTGGTAATTTATCAGAATCTTTAGATGGAAGTTATAATGGTTTAGGGATTGTTGTTAAGGGTAATATTATTGAAAGTGTTTATAAAAATTCTCCAGCTGAAAAAGTCGGTTTAAAAGCTGGCGATGAGATTATTGAAATAAATGGTGAAAAGATCTCCCTTGATAATTATGAAGATATTGGTAAGTTTTTAAAAAAAGATAAAGAAAATGATATTTTAGTTCTCCGAAAAAAAGAAAAAATCCCTTTTAAAGTCAGCACTAATGATGTTTATATTCCAGCGACAACAAGTGATATTATTAAAAGTCCAGACAAGAAAAAAAATCTAGGGTATATTTCTTTAACAACTTTTTCATTAATGGCTTATGAAGATTTTAAAGAAAGCCTTAAAACAATTGAAGAAGAACAAATCGATTCTCTTATTATCGACCTCCGCAATAATACTGGAGGATACTTAAATGTTGCCAGTAATATTGCTAGTTTATTTTTAGAAAAAGATAAAGTAATCTATTCTTTAGAGAATAAAAATAAAATTACTACATATAAAGATGAGACAGATGAAAAAAGAGATTACGAAATTGTTGTTTTAGTAAACGGTAATACAGCCTCAGCTTCAGAAATATTAGCATCAGCCTTACATGATAGTTATGGCGCAACAATTGTTGGTAAGAAAACTTATGGTAAAGGAAAAGTTCAAACTATGAAATACTATGAAGGTTCTATTGTTAAATACACATCAGCTAAATGGTTAAGACCTAATGGTGATTGCATAGATGAAGAAGGTATAATTCCAGATTATGAAATTGGTCTTACCATAGAAGATAAAACTATTTATGATAAACAACTTGATAAGGCCATAGAATTACTTAGTAAATAAAACTTATTTAAATATTATTATATTAATTTCTATTAAATTTAACACAAAATAGCATTTTATTCTCTCGTTTTCTTTATTTGTTATTTTTTATAAAATATTATATAATAAAAACCGAAAGCGAGAAGTATTATGGAAAATATAGAAGTAGGAGAGAAGCTCAAAATATATTGTTATAAACATGATGGTTCTTTAGAACACACTTCAGAAGAAGCCATTGTTTTAGAAAATAACGACGATTATCTAGTCTGTGGAAATGGTCGAACCAAGATAACCGAAAAAGATGGTAGAAGTCATATGACCAATGAGCCAGCAGTTTTATTCTTT
>CANDCB010000020.1 GCA_947383065.1 uncultured Bacillota bacterium
TCAGCACGCTTATTGTCATAAGAATAATATTGGCTTAAACTACTTTCATATTCATCTGTAAGGCGTGGATTCTCAGGAAGTGAGTCTGCTAAAGAAACTATAATTTCTTTTTCAAACCCAATACACTCTACAACATCTTTTATTTCACCATACATGTTGTCGGATGATATAAAAATTTTACTAGAACATGATTGCATTATTCTTTTTAGATATTCTTTGTTAAAACCTGGACCAAAAGAATTCATTTTAGCTCCAATTTTATTTAATGCTAACATTATATATGCCACTTCTGGCGTTTGGGCCAAACATACTGGAATTTCATCTCCTTTTTTAACGCCAGCTTTAACAAGGGCCTTTGCTAAATCATCGGCTTTTTTAAACATTTCACCATAAGTAATTTTATTTCCTCTATAAAATAAAGCAGTACTACTAAGATTATTTTTATTTCTTTTAAATAATTCTTTATACCATGAATGATTATGTTTAGTTTCAATATTTTTCAAACCTGCTATTGCTGTTCTGCCCTTTTTTGTCTTTATTATTCTTTTTGATGGTTTGCTATCAGGAAGACTTATTAAATTTTTAGCTTCCTTGTACAAATCATAATAAGGTATTTCACCTGTTTCACTTAATTCTTTTATAAAATTCATATTAAAACCTCCTTAAATTTCAATTTTTTCTATAATCTTTATTGCGACTTTAATTCCATCAACAGCTGCAGAAGTTATTCCTCCTGCATATCCAGCGCCTTCACCACAGGGATAAATTCCTTCAATATTAGACATTAAATTTTCGTTTCTTACTATGGTAACTGGTGAAGATGACCGTGTTTCTACCCCTGTTAAAACTGCGTCTTTAGAAGCAAATCCTTTAATTTTTTTATCAAATGATAAAATACCTTCTTTTAATGTTTTAGCAACAAATAATGGTAATATTTCATTTAAATTACACAAAGTATAACCAGGCTTATAAGATGGTTTTACTGAACCAATCTTAGTAGAAGAAACATTATTCATGAAATCTTTAACTAATTGGACTGGAGCGTTATAATTACTTCCACCTAATATAAAGGCTTTTTTTTCAAGTTCTTCTTGAAAAAGGAGGCCTGCAAGAGGATTATCCCCTTTAAAATCTGTTGTTAAAACATTAACGAGTAAAGCCGAGTTAGCATTTTCTTTATCTCTTTTAAAAGTTGACATTCCATTTGTAACAATGGTTTCTTTTTCACTTGAAGAAGCTATTACTTCACCACCAGGGCACATGCAAAAGCTATAACAACTTCGTTCTTTACCATGATAAACTAATTTATATTCAGCTGGTGGTAAGCTTATATTAGGGTGTTCCCCATATTGAGCTTTATTAATCATTTTTTGATGATGTTCGATTCTAACTCCAACAGAGAAATTTTTTCTTTTTAAAAGCATATTTTTTTCTAAGAGCATTTTAAATGTATCACGAGCACTATGACCAATTGCTAAAACAAGTGTATCAGTTAAAAACTCTTGTTTATTAGTCTTAATTTTTATCATTTTATTTTCACAGTTAAAATCAATCATTTTGGTATTAAAATAATACTTACCGCCACGACTTTCAATATATTGGCGAATATTTAATAAGATTTTAATTAAGTTATCAGTACCAATATGAGGCTTATTTAAATATAAGATTTCTTCTGGAGCTCCAAATTTATAAAAGTAATTTAATACTTTTTTAATATATGGCGAATTTATTCCTGTTGTTAGTTTCCCATCGCTAAAAGTTCCAGCACCACCTTCACCAAATTGGACATTGCATAATTCATTTAATTGCCCTTTTTCTTTAAAAGTTTTAACATAAGAAATTCTAGATTCTAAGTTATCTCCTTGTTCTAATATAATAGGTTTATAGCCATTATCAATTAAAGTCAAAGCACAAAATAAGCCTGCTGGACCAGACCCAACAATTATAGGATTATAGCTGCTTTTTCGTTTGGGATTTATTTTGGGTTCAATTTCTTCCTCGATAATTTTTCCATTTTTATATTTCTTTTCATTTTTAACTTTTATATCAAAAGAATACAAATAATGTATATTTTTTTTATTACGAGCATCGATAGATTTTTTAGCTATATTAAAAGAAATAACATCATTTGGATTTATTTTATTTTTCTTTAAAACTTCATGTTGTAATTCTTTTGGTTCTAAATTATTATATACTTTAAAATTATCAATTCGGAGCATAGAAACCACCACTTCTTTATTTTAACATAATAATTTAATAAATCTATTGATTTTTACATTTATTACCAAATAAAAAGAATAAAAGTGAACTTTTTATCCTTTAATATTATTTTTTATATATTTTTTACAATTGTTCCAACTTTTTTTCCTTCTATAACTTTTTTTAAATTTCCTTTTTTATTTATATCAAAAACTAAAATAGGAATTTCATTATTCATACAAAGTGTAATAGCAGTTGTATCCATGACATTTAATTTTTTATTTAAAACGTCTAAATATGATATTTCACTTATTTTTTTGGCGTTTTTATTCTTCTTAGGGTCAGAATCGTATATCCCATCAACATTAGTAGCTTTTATTAAGGCAGTAGCACTAATTTCGGCAGCTCTTAAGGCAGCGGCAGTATCTGTTGAGAAAAATGGTGAACCAGTTCCACAACCAAAAACTACTACTCTTTTATTTTTTAAGTGTTTTAAGGCTCTATCTTTAATATAATATTCTGCAATCTGGCGCATTTCAACACCAGTTTGAACTCTAACATCTTGACCTAATTGTTTAAATGCATCACCAAGTGCAAGAGCGTTCATTGTTGTACCAAGCATTCCAATATAATCAGACGTGCATTGATCCATCTCTTTGTTACTACGACCACGCCAGAAGTTTCCACCGCCAACGACAATTCCAACTTCTAACCCAAGAGACGTAACATCAACTATTTCTTTACAGATTTCTAAAACTCTTTCAAAATCAATGCCTGTTTCTTTTTCACCAGCTAATGATTCGCCACTTAATTTTAATAATACTCTTTTATATTCCATATAATCTCCTTCAAAAAAAGACTCATTATCAAAAGATAATAAGCCTTTAGTGAAAAATGATAGTATAAAAATTACTTTTTAAATTACTCATACTATCACTCCTCTAAATATATAATACATTAATAATATTAAATTAGCAAGTTTAAAATTTTTAACTATTATCTAATAAGCTACTAAATAATTCTAAAATAAAACCGTATTTCTTTAAGTCTAATTTATCTTTTTCATAGTATTCGCATATTTTATTCATATTATATCTAATAGCTGGTTGTAATAAATATAATTTTCTACCTCTATTTGTTTGCCAATAATAATTTTCTTTAATATAAGACCGCTTTTCACCAAAAGCAAATATGAGCCATAAACTACCACCTTTAAACTCTAATAACATATGTATTGAGAAGATTTTATTATTTTCTTCTAAATAACAACTATCTAGAACTTTTAAATCTTTAATTTTTTTATTAATATTTTTTTCAACAAATTGATGAAGTTTTAATAACATATTTTTTTCTTTTAAGACTTCTTTAAAAATAACATCACTAAAACTTAATTTAATTTCCTCCACTTATCCTCCAAAACCACATTTACTTTCCTCTACTTATAATTATTATCTATAATACCTTAATTTCCTTTTTTTATTTATAAATTAATTATTTTCATCTTCAAATAATCTTTTTTGCATGTTGTAAGGATTGTCTAGATACATTTTATAAACTTGATAGATTTCTGTTTCTTCATAATCTGTTTTGGCGAAATTATTATTTAAATCCAATATTTCACCATTTATATAGGAGATTAAAATTGGAGAATGGGTAGCAATTATAAATTGAGAACCTTTTTTTACTAATTCATCTATCAAACATAGTAAAGTCATTTGTCTTGTTGGAGATAGGGCTGCTTCAGGTTCATCTAGAATATATAAACCATTTTTTGTAAATCTATTTTGAATTAATTGTAAAAAAGATTCACCATGTGATACAGAGTGTAATGATTTGTTGCCATAACCACTAACTCCTAAATCATCTATTTCTGTTATAACATTATAAAAGCTTTCTGAGCGAAGAAAAAATTTTGTTTCACATCTTCTTTGAAAATAAGGAACATCTAAATACTTATATAAATCGGCATGAGTTTTTCTAGTACTAAACATAAAATTTTGTGTCCCACCTTCAGGATTTAAACCAACAGCTATTGCTAAAGCTTCCATAAATGTTGATTTCCCAATACCGTTTTCACCAATTAAAAAAGTGACTGGCTTATTGAAGTGTACTTCATCTAAAGAATTAATTATAGGTATATTAAAAGGATAAGTTTTAAAATCGCTTACTTCTTCTCTTTTTAATCTGGCTGTTTTTATAAATAAATCATCTTTCAATATTATCACCTACATATTTTGAAATAAATTAGCAAGAATATCTAATTTTTCAATGTTTTTTATTTTAGGAATATGAATAAAAATCATCTGGCATTTTAAATTATTTAAATTAATTAATTTAAGACCGTTATAAAAAATATTATTACATAAATAATTAGTCTTAAAAGATTTTATTACAGTAAAATTATTTTCTTTTAATTTATTAATAAGACTTGTATAGTCATAATTAGTACTATAAATTGTTCCTATTTCATCTATGCCATTATATTCTAATCTTATTGTATCTTTAGGTAATTTTAATTGGCCAAAGGATATAATCAAGTCATAATCACTATTAATTAATTTTCTTTTTAATTCTTTCTCACTAGTTTTTAAACTATTTGTTAAGTATAGTTTATCATTAATATCTACTTTTATTTTATCTAATAATATTTTTGAAGAATTATTAAGTCCTTTAAATGCTGTATATAAAATTTTCATCTTATTACTTCCTTTCTTATAATTTTAAAATATTAAAGTGTTTCCATGATTTTATTATAGTTGTTTTAAATAAAAAAAGAAATATTTTGTTATTTCTTTTATAAAATTTCATTACATTTAATTATTACTACCGCCTGGATAAGGATTAGGACATATTCCAGCTAAATAGTTTTTACTACACCAACATTCTTGCTTGGGGCTGATTTTTACCCAAGAGCCACTAGTTTCATATATTCCTACGATAGTTCCATAAGGCATTGTTCGTAAAAGTTTCCCTGATGTTGAAGGTTTGTCTCTAATATTTAAACCATCCTTACTAGTAACTATATAAGAATCAAGTTGTACTCTAGTTAAATAAGCACTGTATACCCATTTATTTGTTCCTAATCTACTCCATCCACTAGAGTTTTCATAAACTCTTACTGGTGTACCAAAACATATATTTGCAATTATAGTTCCATTTGGAGCATTACGAACATTTAATCCTTCATCGTCTACATTAAAGACATACCAAAAATTATTATTATCATTTGAATAATATTTTATTTGACTACCATATTTCTTTAATGTATTTTCTCCTACAACTTGATCTGGATAAACTTCTAGGTATTTAAATGGATCATAATCTCCATAATCTAAGTCATTATCTTGCTTCAATAAAGCAAAATGTAAATGGTATGCTCCATTAGCATTAGTCCCTGTATTTCCCATATTACCAATTTGTTGTCCTATCAACACCTTCTGTCCTGTAGTAACAAGAATTGTTGATAAATGTGTATATCCGCTCCGCATTCCATTCGAATGATTAATGAATATTTGTTTTCCGTATGCTTGGCTTTCTTTTATTTTATAAACGGTTCCTTCTTCTACACTATATATTGGTACTTTTTGACCTCCATAATTAGGATTCCATCCAAAATCTATACATTGCCCATAGTGAGGATAATTCGTTATTCCTATATAATTAACTGGATATCTCATAAAATTAAGCCTCCTTTTTTAGTCATTATTTGTTTACATTTTAATTTATATATTTTTATTTTGTCCATAATTACCTCTTATTTTTTAATATAAGTTTAGTATTCTTTATAACTATTCAACTCTTTCACTACTAAACCAATAATAATTTCCTTTATTGTCTTTTTTAAAAGTATGCTTATATAATGCTCCTTTTTTTAAAATTTCATTACTTAAAGAATTAGGTTCATCATTTTTTATTTCTTTTTTAATTAACTCGCTTTCAGAGCGATTTTTATAATACTTTATATCATAAGAATCATAATCCATAGTTGCATTAACCCATACATAACGGTCATAAATTTCGATGCTATCTTTTTGTTTATTATATTTTTCAAATTTTGTTTCTACATGACTGCTTGTTTCATTTCCTCCAACTGAATCAAAACAAATAAAATTATCTTTTTCACGAGAATACATACAAGCTCCTACATAATGTTTAGTAAATTGTTTTAAAGGAAGGATTTTGTCTTCTCCAAATAAAATATGGTAAGCTTTTTCTAGTTTTTCTTTATTAATATTATCAAAAAATAATTCATAACTACCAGAGTCTTTAGTTATCATCTCTTTATTAAAACTAATACACTCACCATACATATCGTTTTCGTTAAAAAAATAGGTTTTTAAATCTTCACACGAATTAAACCAGCGTCTTTCTTTGTTTTCAATAATCTGATAAGCATAGTATAATTTAGATTCATCATTAAGTGTATCATATGTAACTAATTTATCATTATAGAAATTACTATCTATATATGTTTGGTAGTCTTGATATACTTTCATAATATAATCTGGTTCTATTCTTTTATATAATTTTTCAATTAACTTTTTTTCTTTATAGTTAGTCCCACAAATTAAAGAACATATAATTACGATTACTAATGATAATATTAACCATATAATTTTTTTACCTTTCATATAGACTCCTTTTATATTAATATATAGATATTATATCATAAAATATATAATTTTTGTATAAATATATATACACTATAATTTTTTACATTTTTATTAGGGTAAACTTTCTTGTGTTGATTAAATCTTCTTATAATTTTCATTAATAAATTGGCTTTCGTAAGCATACTACTTATAGTCTAGCGGCTTTCCTGCACAAAAAAGAGGATTATTCATCCTCTAATATAGCTTTTATTCTTCTAACTCCAGCTGAGCTTGCTTCTTCTTTCTTAATTTTGAAGTGACCTAAGACATTAGTATTTTTTACATGTGGACCTCCACATAACTCTTTGGAAATATTTCCTATTGAATAAACAGTTACAATATCAGGATATTTTTCAATAAACATACACTCTGCTCCAGATTTTATGGCATCTTCTTTAGCCATTTGTTCAACTGTTACATCTAATCCTTCTTTAATCCACTCATTAACTAAATTTTCCGTTTTTATTTTTTCCTCATCAGTAAGTTTATGGTCACAACTAAAATCAAAACGCATTCTTTCATCAGTTATATTAGAACCTTTTTGATGAACGAAATCTCCAACTACTACTTTTAACGCCGCATTAAGTAAGTGTGTTGCTGTATGGTATTTAGTCTCTATTTCACTATTTCCTGCTAAGCCACCTTTAAATTTGCCAGCGGAAGCAGTTCTTGATTTTTCTTGATGTTCCATAAATTTTTGATTAAAGCCTTCTTCATCTACCTTAAAGCCTTTTTCTTTAGCTAGTTCGATTGTTAATTCTAGAGGAAAACCATAAGTATCAAATAAATGAAAAGCTGTTTGGCCATCTATATCTTTTTTAGCTACTTTTTCAAATTCTTTTAAGCCTTTTTCTAAAGTCTTACTAAAACGATTCTTTTCATCTTTTAAAACTTCTAGTACTAAATCATAATTTGCTTCTAATTCTTTATAATAAGACTTATACTTATCTAAAATTAAAGCTGCAATGTTAGCTTCCCAGTTAGAATTTAAATCAATATTTAAAGATTTAGCATGACGAATAGCCCTTCTTATAAGTCTTCTTAAAATATAACCTTGGTCAGTATTACTAGGTCTAATTCCTGCAGGATCAGCTATAATGAAAACAGCAGTTCTTAAATGATCAGCAATAATTCTCATACTTTTTTCATGACCTTCATAACTTAAACCAGAAATATCACTAATAAGGTCTATAACATCTTTCCAAATACTAGATAAATAATTATCATTAACACCTTCTAAGATAGCAGTAGTTCTTTCAACTCCCATACCAGTATCAACATTTTTTTTAGGTAATTCTTTAACAGTTCCATTACTATCTTTATGATATTGCATAAAAACATTATTCCATATTTCAACCCATCGGTTGTCTTCAGGGTCAAATTTTTTAGGGATATCATCTTGGCTACGCCAGTAAAAAATTTCGGTATCTGGACCACATGGTCCACTGTCGCCTGCTATCCAAAAATTATCTTCTACAGTCTTGGCAATTCTATCGGCACTAATTCCTAAGCTAAGCCATTTATTATAACTAATTTCATCAAATGGGATATCATTATTACCTGCGAAAACTGTAACGGCTAATTTTTCTTTTGGGATATTTAAAACATTAGTTAAAAATTCAAAACTCCATTCAATACTTTCATCTTTAAAATAATCGCCTAAGCTCCAATTACCTAACATTTCAAAGAAAGTATGATGTGTTACATCACCAACACTTTCTAAGTCATTTGTTCTTATACATTTTTGATAGTCACATAATCTTTGACCATATGGATGTTGTTCGCCCATTAAATAAGGAATTAGTGGTTGCATACCCGCTGTATTAAATAAAACTGAAGGGTCATTTTCAGGTACAACAGGAGCACTTGGTATTTGTTTGTGGTTTTTACTTATAAAAAAGTTAATATATAAATCTTTTAAATTCATTTTATTTTAATCCTTTCAAAATTCTCAATACATCTTTTTCTAAATTATTATCAAATTTGTTTTCGATTAAATATTGAGTTTTATAATTATCTAATTCTGTTTCTGTATGATGATTTTTTTCATCTTTATTTAAATTTCTTTTACTATTAATGGAATTAACCCTTATAGTAATTACATCATATTCTTTTAATTTATTAAAATATTCTATTTCATGAATAAGTCTTACATCACTTATAATAACATTTTGAATGCCACTTTTTTGATAGACTGTAAAGTCATCAGCCATTCTTTTCGTTAAGAAGTCTTCATTTATGTCTCTTAATGTATCACCCATATTTTGTAAAAACGCCCGTGGTTTATTATCATCAGAGCCATTCCAATTAGTTAATTCTAAGGCGAAAAGCTTAATGTATTTACTTAATCCAGTTATAACAGTATTCTCTAAATTATTTTGAATAATTTTCGCTACTTCATTTTTTCCCGAGCCTGCTTTGCCAGTTATTAAAAATATTCTCATTATAATCACCTAACTTAAAAAAACACATTATCTGCCAAGGAGCAAATAATGCGGTACCATCCTTTATTTTACTTAATTTTTGATAACGGTCTTAGCCGATTTAATCTCCAAAGGTAGCTATTTCTTTTTTCCTCATCTTAGTTTACACCAACCACTAAGTCTCTATAATGATTCCCAAATACTTTTTCTTTTTCACTGATTAAATAATAAATATAAA
>CANDCB010000021.1 GCA_947383065.1 uncultured Bacillota bacterium
TAATTTTTTTAGTATTAATATTTGTTATTGGATATTTTGTTTTAACTGGTACAAAGGAAATAAAGTTTAAGATTGTGGCGAATGATGGTTTGCAGATTTCGGCTGATGGGATTAACTTTAAAGAAGAATTAGATAAAAATGATTTTTTAGATTTAGATGGAGTTTATAAAAATTCTTTAAATCAGATTCCGAGTAGGTTAGGAAGTATTTCGTCTACAGGTGGAGTTACTAGTGGAAAGTTAGATATGTTTTATGTTAATTATGCAAAAAATGGTAAATCACTGACAGCTATTAAAGAAAAGGATATGAGTTGTTTAAATAAGGATTGTAAAGATAAGCATTTTATTGCTTTTGATATATTTATTCTTGCTAAAGAACCAAAGTCTTTGATTTTAAAGGGGGGTTCAGAAGTTAAGGCACAAAATGGTGATGATAAAAAAGCTCTTTATAATGCAGCTCGTGTTGGTTTTATCGTTGAAGGAACTGTAAATGAAGAAAATAAAGCAATGGCTCAAGATTTAAATGGAGGAATGTCTTCTATTCTTTGGGAACCAAATTATGATGATAATAAAGAAGAAAAAGATAAATTAATTCCTTATAAAGCAATTGATGTTGAGATAAAAGAAAGTTTGGATGTAGATAAAATAGAAGGAAATTTTAGTTTTTCTAATGTTAATCCTAATATTTATACTAAATTTTTGGAAAAGGAAGATAAAAAGATTGTTGATTTGCAAGCGGGAATTACTAAGTTAAGAATTTATCTTTGGGTTGAAAGCCAAGATGTTGATATGAAACATAATAGTACAACTAATAATTTAGATTTTAATATTTTATTAGGATAATAAAAAAGAGGAATTTTGGTCCTCTTTTTATATGGTTTAATTTTTAATTATTTAGTTTTTTTCTTTTTATATAAAAGGCTTTTTAAATTTATTTCTGGAGGTATTGGTTCATTGTCATTAAAAAATTTAAGTAAAAATTCTCCAATTTTAACTTGAATTATACACTCTCTAATAACATATATATATATGGGAATAAAAAATAGATTGTAGTTAAAAGTAATGCTTTCTTTACTAATTATATCTGTTGATATGAAGTCAATTATTTGAAAATCTATATCCGTAAAAGCACATAGAAGTAAGATAATAATAATGGCGTAAATTAGAAGCATTAAATTTTTAGCTACTTTAGATTTTCTAAATACTTTTTTGGCATTTTTAATATTTTCATAGTCATTTTCGTTTTTACAGTTTTTTACAATTAAATCTTCATTATTACTTAAACGAGCTGCACATATAATAATTAATAGGATTAATATAGCTAGGCAGATAAACATTAAATTTATTTTTAAAAAGTCTGTAAAAATTAAGAGTAGGCCAACTCCGATTAGTAATAGTATTAACATTATATCATTCCTTTATTATGTTAAAATTATAACATAATTTATAAAAAAAGTACTACATATATTGACATGTGTAAAAAATACGCATATAATTATGATGTAAGGGTGATGTAATGGATGTAAGAAATAAATTATATAAGAAACAAGGAATACATGTAATAACAGCATTGTTTACTGTGGAACAAGGAATTACAAAAGTCTTACTTATAAAAAGAAAGAATAAACCTTTTGAAGGAGATTGGGTATTAACTGGAGGAGCTTTATATAATAATGAAGACTTGGAAGTTGGAGCATTAAGAGAACTTGAAGAAAAGACGGGTATTACAAATGTTTCTATTAAACAATTTAAGGCTTTTGGTAAAGTAAATCGTTCTCCGGTTATGCGAATGGTGGCTGTTGGTTTTGTTGGAATTATTGATAGTAAACGAGTTAATCTTTTGAGAGAAACAAAGAATACTTCGAATGCTGATTGGTTCCCAATTGATAAAATTCCACCATTAGGATATGACCATGAAGAAATATTACATGAAGCATTAGTTTTCTTAAGAAAGCAAATTGTTAAAAGTAATATTTTAAAGAGTTTATTTCCAGATGGTGTAACTATGCCAGAATTACAAAAAACATATGAAGCAATTTTAGGAAAAAAGTTCGATAGAAGGAATTTCCGTAAAAAGATTTTAAATTTGAATTTGATTGAAGATACAAATAAAAGTGATCGTTTTGAAGGCAATAAACCAGCGAAGGTTTATGAATTTAAAAAGAAAATAGAAGATAAAGATATATTTTAATTATTAGAATATGTTTTTATTTTTCTCTTGGTATGTGTATTTAGTACGCTTTAAAGGAGGTGATAATTTGATTTATTTAATGAGGCATGGTCAAGATGATGAAGTTTACGTTGGAGGATGGAGTAAAGTTTCTTTAATTCCTGAAGGCATAGAAGAAGTAAAAGAAAGCGGGATTTGGATTAGAGATAATTTACATATTGAAGAAATTATATGTAGCGATGTTTTAAGAGCTCAAGAATCAGCTCAGATTGTTGGTGATATTTTAGGTATTTCTTACAAAAATGATTTTAATTTACGTGAACAAAATAAGGGAGATTTAAATGGCTTAAAAAAGAGTATTGCTTATACTAGTTATCCAGGATTTATGGATGGTGAAGTTGGAATAGATACTGTTTTTCCTAATGGAGAGTCATTAAGACAATTATATGTTAGGATAGGAAAACATTTAGAAACAATTTTAACAATGAAAGATAATACGCTTTTAGTTACACATCGTGGGGTAATTAACATGATTTATTTTCTTTTAAATGGTCAAGATTTAGATATGGATAAAAAACAGTTTGGAGTGGAAACAGCTTCTGTACATGAATTAGATCAGCAAAGAAGATTAATAAAAAGAATAAGATAATAGAAGATTTTAAAGATAATTAATAATTTAATAAAACTAAAAAATTAAAAAAGGTAGAGGGAAGTTTTATGATAAAAAAAATAGTTTTAACAGGGGGACCTGGAACAGGTAAAACAACAGTTTTAGAAAAAATCAAAGAAGTATATTCATTACAAGGTTATCGTGTAATTATAATTGATGAAACAGCAACATATTTAATATTAAAAGGAATAAAACCTTTTGGGGATGAGGCAATTGATATAGTTGATTTTCAAGAATTAGTTATGCGTATGCAGTTAGCAAAGGAAGAAGTTTTTGAAAAAGCTGCTAAAATGATGGGGGAAGAAAACGTTATAATTGTTTATGATAGAGGAACAATTGATAATAGTGCTTATATAAATGCTTCTCAGTTTCAAGAGGTTCTTACTAGGCTAAATAATGTTAAGAGTTTTGCCGACTTAATGAATAATTATGATTTGATTATAGATTTAGTAGGACGTAGAGATTTTTATACATTAGAAAATAATGAGGCACGTAGTGAGGATCCTGATACGGCTTTAGAGCTTGGAAATAATACTTTGAAAAGTTGGATTGGTCATAGCAAAGTAAAAATAGTAATGCCTAAAGATACGATGGATGAGAAAGTTAAAGAAGTTTTAAATATTATTAATGAATTATTAAATGAGAAGCAAGTAAAAAGACAAGATAAATATTCAGTAGATTTATCTAAAACAAATCTTAATGAAGTAATTAATAATGGACGTAGTATGCATATTTTACAAACTTATTTACAAAGTGAAGAAAAAACTGAAAAGCGAATAAGAAAAGTAGAATTTAATGGATGTGTTTCTTATTCTTTTAGTGTTTATCATATTTTAGATGATGGAAGTAGAGTTATTGTTAGTGAAAAGGAAATTGATCAAAAAGTTTATGAACAATTGCTTGAATTTGGAGATTTGAATAGAGAAACATTAGGAAAAACAAGATATTATTTTGCTTTTAATGGTCAATATTTTTCTTTAGACGTTTTTGATAATGGAAGTGATGTTGGAGTTTTGGAAATAAATATTTCGGATGGGGAAGTAGTAAGTATACCACTATTTATCAAAGTAATTAATAATGTTACAAATGACCCTAATTTTTATAATAGAAATATTGCTTTAAAGGCTGGTAAGGAGTTAAAAAAGGAAATATGATATTAACTTATACTGGTCCTATGCATAGTGGTAAAACAGAAAAAATGTTGGATTCTTATAATAGGATATATAATAAAGATTGTATAAAGGTTTTTAAACCGCTTGCCGATGTAAGAGATTTTTGTGTAATGAAAAGTAAAACATATAAGCAAGAAGTGCCAGCGATAGGAATTGATTATTTTGAAGAAATACTTCAATATATTGATGATAGAACGAGGACAATATTTTTAGATGAAGTTCAATTAATGAAAGGTAATTTAGGAGTTTTATCTTATTTGTCAATAGTTTTAGACATGGATGTTTATTTAGGTGGTCTTAATATGACGTCAGAACAAGAACCATTTTTATTAATGCCTTTGGTTTTAGCAGTCAGTGATAAGGTAGAAAATATTCCAGCTAGTTGTTATGATTGTGGTCGTGATGCAACGTTGACTTATTATGATGGACAAAAAACGGAAGCAGTTAAAGTTGGGGATGAAGGATATTTTCCTTTGTGTCATCGTTGTTTGGTAAAAAGACGTGGAAAAGAAAAAATAAAAAAATTTTTGTTAGATAGAAGAAATGAGGAAAGCACAGATTAAGTGCTTTTTATTTTTCGACATAATTTATTATGTTAATTTTTTATAATATTTTTGGGGTGTTATAATGAAAGTTAAGATTTTTGATGAAAATCATGAAAAAGATTTAGAAAATAGCATTAATGAATTTCTTGATGGTGATAATTATGATATAATTGATATTAAATATCAAGTAGCAATAGCAATTTCTGGTGAAGATCAAATTTATTGTTTTTCTGCTATGGTAACATATAATGAAAAGTAATTTTTCATGAAAGTTGGTATTAAAAGATGGGGTATAAAAAAACTTACCTTTGGTAAGTTAAGTACTTAGAGCATATACATATTATTTGAAATATTGTTTTCGTTTACTTCGGTTAATGGTTTTTGATTATTTTCTAATTTAGAAAGGCGATTATCTAAACGATTTATTTGTCTTTCTATTTTAGACAATCGATTGTCTAGTTCATTAGAAGCAGCAATGTCGGGTCCATTATAGTAACTCGAATTCATTGAAGTTTGTCCAAAGGCCCCAAATTGATTATTTGGCATTCCTGGTTGTTGAAATTGTTGATTATTCATTGGTTGAGGAAAATCGGGAATATAGCTTTGGGTTTGGGCATTATAATTAGAAAAAAATGTATTACGGTCTTTTTTCATATATGTCCTCCTTAGTAAAGTATATGTTAATAGTTAGAAAGGTTGATTAAAATGCGTCTTAGAAATGTGAAAAATGCTATGGAAATAGTTAATAATAGTTCGTTTGTTATAAAAAATCCCAAGGAATTAAGAGGTAGATATAATAAAGAAGTTTTTAAAAATAATAATCCTATTCATATTGAAATAGGAATGGGAAAAGGAAATTTTATTATTGATATGGCTCGTAAAAATCCTAATATTAATTTTATAGGAATTGAAAAATATGAAAGTGTTCTTTGTCGAGCTTTAGAAAAGGTAGAAAATTCAGGATTAACTAATATAAAGTTTATTTGTCTTGATGCAATTGATATTGCTTTAGTTTTTGATAAAGAAGTAGAGACGATATATCTTAATTTTAGTGATCCATGGCCTAAAAAAAAGCATGCTAAAAGAAGGCTTACATCTAGTGTTTTTTTACCACTATATGATCAAATATTTAAGAATGAAAAAGTAATTATTCAAAAAACTGATAATAAAAAGTTATTTGAAAGTTCAATTGTGAGTTTAAGCAATTATGGTTATGTTATTTTAGATATTTCTTTAGATTTGGCAAATAGTGGAAAAGAAAATTCATTGACAGAATATGAAACTAAATTTATGAATCAAGGAGTAACAATAAATTATCTTAAAGCCTATAAAAAATAATATTTTATTTTAAAAATATAAATGTTATAATACTTAAGAAGGATGTAGGTACTATGAAGAAAAAATTTGTAATACTTTCACTTTTATTATGTGTTTTTTTAACTGGTTGTACTAAAATTCAAGATGTATCTTTAGAAGAATTAGTTAAAATTGGAACAGATAGAAATGTTACCGTATATAATAAATATCGTAAGGGATATAAATATAATTTACCTAAGGGATTAGATGTTATAAATGGTATTGAATATAATGAGTCAATAGTTAGTAAAGATTATAAGTATTATCTTTATATTGATGCTTTGAGTTATTACAATAAAGTAATTGAAAAATATGAAATAAGTGATAAGGCTTTTATTTCTATGGCAATAAGTCATGAAGATAAATATGGTTATTTAGAAATCAATAAGGTAGAAGATAATAAGTATTTTATTGAAATTATGTATAATTATGCTAAAATAGAAGTAATAGTAAATGAAAAAGATATTAAACTAGTTGTGTCAAATTGTCTTAGTGTTTTAACATCTATTGATTTTAATGATAGTGTCTTAAAAACTTTACTAGATGAGGAGACTTCACAATTTAAGGAATTCGAGTTTAATATTTTTGAAACAGTGACGACAACTGATAGTGAATTTTTAACTGCTGTTGAGGATTATACTCCAGAAGAAGATGAAATTCATGATGCGGACTTAATAAATTAAGGTGGTGTTATAGATGGGATTTTTTGGAAAAATAAAAAATATTTTGTTTGAAGATGAAGAAGAAGATGATATCGGTGGAATGCCAGTCTATACAAAAGATGATGTTAAAGTAAGTAATAAAAAAGAATTTCATGATGAAACGGAAGAAATAGAACTTCCTCCTATAAGAGCTAATGCTAATACTCGTTTTAAAAATGTTAAAAGAGATATTGATTTTGATGAAAATGATGTTTTGGGAGAAGTACCAGGACATAGTGATATTGATAAAAAAATAGAGAAGGAAGAAAAAACTTCTCTAAAAGAGTCATCTTTAAATGATTCACAAAAATCTTCACCTTTTTTAACTTTTGATGAAGATGAATTTGAAAGATTAAATGCTCATCCGTCTCGTAATGATAGACCTAAAAAAGAAATAAGGAATATAGGTGTACCTGTAAATAATAATGTTAATATTGCTCGTCAAGCTAATGGTAATTTTTCTTCAACAACAGCACCTACAACAAATGAATCAAAAAGAAGTGAAGGGTCTCGTTATAATATTAATGGTGGAACGTTAATTAATGGTAAAAAACCATTTACTCCTTCACCTGTTTTATCACCTGTTTATGGTATTTTGGATAAAAATTATAAAAAGGATGATATTGTTGATAAACAGGGAGGGTTGAAAAGAGAAAAAAGTAATAAACCAGTTATTCCACAAATTGATGATGCAAATACAGCAACATTATATGAAGTAAATATAGATAATGTTAGAAAAAAGGCTTATGGGGAGTTAGAAGAATTAGAACAAAGTTTAAATTTAGATATTCCAAAACTTGATGAATCAAAAATTGATAGTAATTCTTCTTTACTAAAAGAGGAGCCTTTAGAAGAAATTAAAGTACCAACAATAGAAGAAGAATTGGAAGAAAAATATATTCCAAATATTGCATCTGAGGAAATTAGTGATGTAAAAACTAATAGTTTAGATGAAGTAGTGGAAGAATCATTAGAAGAAAAAGTTAATACAGAAACGAAAAAGAGTAAGTTGTTAGATGAATTGGAAAAAACTAGTACATTGCAAATTTTAGATGATATAGAGAAAGAATTAAATTCTATAAAACCTATTTCACATCGTGATGAAGAAATAGATTATAATAAGGAAGAAAAGGAAAAAAGTGATACTTTAGAAAATGATTTATTTCATTTAATAGATTCAATGTATCAAGAAGGAGAGGAGGAAGAAAATGATTAATTTCTTACAAGTAGTTTTACCATTAATAATATATGTTTTATTAATAATTTTGTTAATAATAGGTATAATATTAGGTATAAGATCAATTCAAACTTTAAATAAAGTTGATAAAGTTGTTGATGATGTAAATGATAAAGTTCAATCATTAAATGGTTTCTTTAATATTATTGATTTTACTACTGATAAAATCGTATCAGTTACTGATAAGGTTGTTGAAGGAGTAAGTGGTCTTATCGGTCGTATTTTTAAACGTAAAAGTAATAAAAATGATGAGGAGGAATAGAAAATGGCAAAAAAAGAAAAAGAACGTAGTGGATTAGGAAAATTTTTAGCTGGAGCAGCTATTGGTGTTGGATTAGGTGTTTTATTTGCACCAAAATCAGGAGCAGAAACACGTAAAGAGTTAAAGCAAAAATTTGATGAGATGGTTAAAAAAATAAAAGAAATAGATATGGATGAGGTAAGAGAGTCTTTCTTAAATAAAATTGAAGAAATAAAGGCTGAATTAGCAGATTTAGATAAAGAAAAAGTTATAAGTATTGCTAAAGATAAAGCGGCAGCAATTAAGACTAAGTTAGATGAATTAGTTAAAGAAGCTAAAGAAAAGGCTACACCAGTTATTCAAAATGCTGTGGAAGATTTACGTGCTAAGACTATTACAGTTTTAAAAGATACTGTAAAAAAATTAGAAGAACCAAAACAAGATAAAAAAGAAAAAAAAGATTCTAAGAAAATTAAGGGAAATAATAAAGAATAGTCCATGGATTTGGATTATTTTTTTGTGAAAAACTGCTATTATATAGTTAAAAAAATTATAAAATTTTTTAGTTAATATAAATAAAATTATTAGTTTCTGTTCTTGCCAAATTTCTCCTAAAATGTTATGATTAATAATAGGTAAGGATAGATTAATATGAATAATGAACGTTTTAAAATTTTTGGTTGCTTATTTATTATAATTTTAACTATAACTTTAGTAACTGTTATAAGTAAAGAACATGTATTATATAATAATCTATCTCAGGATGTAATAAGTAATAATGAAGAAGATAAAAGTATTTTATTAAATTTAGATAATAAGCAAATTGCCGCTACAAATTTTACTTATTCTGTAAATAATGATTTAGTTTCTTTGTATTATGCAAATGCTCGTACACCATTTTCTGTTAATAAAGGAGCAGATAACTATAGTAGTGCTAAACAGATTACAGCTTATGGAGGAGTTTTTAAAAGTGGTAATGGTTTGGTAAGTTTAAAAGATGGAGTATATTATTTTTATGCTTATGATGTAACTAATGGAACACGTGTAAAAAAAGGACCTGTTAATGTTAGTG
>CANDCB010000022.1 GCA_947383065.1 uncultured Bacillota bacterium
ATGCGTAAAAATGTTTTGGCTAAATGTTATGGTGGAGATATTTCTAGAAAAAGGAAGTTGTTAGAAAAGCAAAAAGAAGGTAAAAAGAGAATGAAAATGGTTGGACGTGTTGAAGTTCCACAAGAAGCTTTTTTAGCAGTGTTAAAAGCTGATAAATAGTTGATAGATATTATCAACTTTTTTCTTGATTAAATAAATTTATAATAGTAAAATATGATTATTCAATTAATTAATGGGGGTATAAAATGATTCCACTAAGTAGTAATAATCAAAAAGAAGAATATTATATAATGGATATCAAAATAGAAGATGAAAAGCTTTTTATTTATTATGCTGATGGGCGAGAAGAATGTATTCCTTTTTCAAAACATAATTTGGGAGTTTTTAGAAATCGTATGGTTATACAAGCTAAAGAAAATATTGATTCTTGTTTAAATAAAATAGCTAAAGAATCTTTTGGTGTTTATTTTAAACGTTTTATGACTGTAATTGGTCTTTTAGTTGGCCTTTATTTTTTATATAATTTAGATATTCATGTAATCATGAAAATAATTTTAGCTTTGCTTGGTTTGGGTGTAGGTTTATTTTATTATTTAGTAAGTGAAGTTAGTTTAAGAATTTTGGATAATTCTTTATGTGAAGCATTAGCTACAGAAGGCTACATAAATAATTTAAGTAAGTTTAGGTATTATGATTCTCAGAGTGGAACTGATGAATATATTTTACCAATTGAGGATATAAAAAAATATAATCTTTCGGTGGAATGTATTAATCAGTTGGTTAAGAATATTGAGGGCTATAAAGCACATGGTTATGAAGCTCATGAAATTACATTATCTTATAAATATCCTGTAAATAGAGAGAATAACAGTTAATTTTTATGATATAATTAAAATGGTGGTAAAAATGGATAAGATAGAAGTATTTAAAAAGGAACTTGAATATATAAAAAATGATGACATAAGGGATTCATTAAGTTTTATGATAGGTAAAATACCTGATTATTTTTTTAAGATTGCAGCAAGTAGTACTGGTAAGTATCATCCTTCTTATACATTAGGTGATGGTGGATTAGTTAGACATACTAAGAGTGCTGTTAGGATGGCATATGAGTTATATGGAATTTATAAATTTCCTGAAAGAACAAAAGATTTAATTATTATGGCTTTGGTTTTACATGATAGTGTTAAAAAAGGTGAAGTAGAAACAAAATATACTTTATTTGATCATCCGTTACGAGCTTGTGAATTTATTAGAAAATATTCAGATGAGTTAAAGATAACTAAAAATGATATTGATTTTGTTTGTGATTGTATAAGTAGTCATATGGGAAGGTTTAATACTAGTGATTATAGTGATGTAATTTTGCCACTTCCTAAAACGCCAGAACAGAAGTTTGTTCATATGTGTGATTTTTTAGCGAGTCGTAAGTTTATTGGTATAGATTTTAATGAATGTGGTTTTATTGTTGAGCATTAGTTTATATTGAAAAGCAAGATATTTTTTCTTTTATGTAAGTAAGATAATAAATTTAAGTTAATAATGAGAAAAAAGTATTTTATGTTTTTCTTTTTTAATGTTTAAAGATTATTGGTTATTTAATTTTTTGTTTCCTAAAATTAATTATAGAATAAACTATACTGAGGAGATTTTTATGGAGACGATTATTGGAATTTTAATCCCATTTATCGGGACAGTTTTAGGTTCAACAATGGTTTATTTTTTGAAGAAAAAGTTAAATAAGAATTTTGAGAGAATTATACTAGGTTTTGCAGCTGGGGTTATGGTAGCAGCTTCGATTTGGTCATTACTTATTCCTTCTATGGAATTAGTTAGTAATTCATGGGTGCCGGCAAGTATTGGTTTAATTTTAGGAATTATGATATTTTATGTTTTAGATTTATTTTTAAAGAAAAAGAATATTATTAATAGTGATAAAATAGATAATTTAATGTTAGCAATTACAATACATAATATTCCAGAGGGAATGGCTGTTGGTGTTGCTTTTGCATCATATTTAGCTGGGACAGTTAGTTTAGCATCTTGTATGGCTTTAGCAATTGGGATAGCTATTCAAAATTTTCCAGAAGGAACAATAGTATCATTACCTTTATATAAAAAAGGTTATAGTAAGAATAAAGCATTTTTTTATGGATTTGTTTCAGCTTTGTTTGAGCTTATTGGAGCAGTGGTAACTTTAATATTTACTAATTTTATTACGGTTATTTTACCTTATTTGTTAGCTTTAGCAGCAGGAGCAATGTTTTATGTTGTGATAGTAGAATTGGTACCAGAGTCGGATAATGAAAATCATTTTAATGTAATAGGATATTTAATAGGTTTTTTAATAATGATGATTTTAGACGTAACACTAGGTTAAGTATGATATAATGTTATAGCAATTGGGAGAAGATAAATTATGGAAAGATATAAAGAAACTAAAAAAGCAAGTATATTAGGGATAGTTGGAAATATTTTTTTGTTTATTATTAAATTTGTTGTTGGAGTTATTTCTAGGAGTCAGGCAATGCTTGCCGATGCTATGAATAGTGCTTCTGATGTTTTAAGTTCTATAATGACTTTTATTGGTAATTTGGTTGCTCAAAAAAGTCCTGATGATGATCATAATTTAGGACATGGTAAAGCAGAATATATATTTTCAATGTTAATAAGTATTACGATGTTGTTATTGGGTTTTAAAATGTTAATGGATTCAATTAAAGCAATATTCTTAGAAAATGATTATTACTTTACAAATTGGTTACTGGTAGTTTGTGTTGTTACAATTATTGTAAAATTAAGTTTATATTTTTATACTAATAAAATTGGTAAAAAATATGATAATATTTTGGTTGAAGCTAATAGTAAAGACCATCGTAATGATTGTGTTATAACATTATTTAATTTAATGGCAGCTATTATGTCTTTATATAATGTTAAATATATTGATGGAGTAGTGGGAATATTAATTTCTTTATGGATTATATTAACTGGTTTAAAGATTTTTAAAGATAGTTATGATGTTTTAATGGATAAATCTATTTCAGATGAAACTAAAGATAAGGTTATGGAAATAGTTAAAAGGTATAATGAAATTTTAAGAGTTAATCATTTTAATGCAACACCAGTTGGTTATATGTATCAAGTATCTTTTTCGATATTTGTTGATGGTAATTTATCTACTTTTGAAAGTCATGAAATTGCAGATAGATTAGAAAAAGAAATTGGTAATTTAGTACCTGAAATTTATTTGGCAGTAATTCATGTTAATCCTGTTAAGTTAGATGATTTAAAAGAAGAAATTGTTAATACACATAAAAAAGATAAGAAAAAATATATTAAAAAGAAAAAGATGCATTAATTATTTAATTGCATCTTTTTGTATGAGAAAACCACCAGATAGTCTGGTGGTTCAGTGAAGCTTTAGCGATAAGTCTTTATTAAAAAAACTCCTTTTGGTATTATATATCTGCGACTCGTAATTGCAAATAAATAATAATTAGAAAAGGAGGCGTCAGTCCATGTGGAATGACATAAATAGTTTATCACATACAAAATGGAATTGTAAGTATCATATAGTATTTGCACCAAAATACAGAAGAAAGGAATTTTTTGGTAATAATAGATTAGAAATAGGAAAAATATTAAGAGAGTTGTGTAAATGGAAAGGGGTAATATAATAACAGCGGAGGTTTGCCCAGATCACGTTCATATGCTAGTAGAAATACCACCAAAAATGAGTATATCTAGTTTTATGGGATTTTTGAAGGGAAAAAGTAGTGTTATGATATATGAACGTTGGGGCAATATGAAGTTTAAATATAGAAACAGAGAATTTTGGTGTAGAGGATATTATGTAGATACAGCAGGAAAGAATGCAGAAATGATAAAAAGATATATAGATAACCAATTGCAAGAGGATCATATGTCGGAGCAATTAACGTTAGATAAGATGGACCCGTTTACGGGTAGCAGAAAATAGCACTGCAAGTGCGAGTCGTGAGTGCGCTTTTAAGCGACGCAGGAAAGTGAGCCTTATAGGCGCGTGAGAAAAACCACTAGCTATGCTAGTGGATATTTTTTTTGTTAGTTTTTTAAATAATTGTGATAAAATAAATGTATATGGAGGTTTAAAATGAAATTATTTAAATGTGAAAAATGTGGAAATATTATGGAAATTATAGAAGGAGAAAACAAAAATATTACGTGTTGTGGTGAAGTTTTAAAAGAACTTAAGCCAAATACAAGTGAGGGAGATTCTTTAAAACATATTCCTTTTTGTCATGTTGAAGATGAAGTAGTTATTGTTACAATTGGAGAAAATAAGCATCCAATGGATGAAAATCATCATATTGAATATGTTTTAGCTGAATATAAAGATTCAGTAGTAAAATATAAGTTGAATCCAGGAGAAGAACCTGAATGTTATTTAGATTACGAAAAAGGTATGAAAGTATATGCATATTGTAATTTACATGGGCTATGGGTTACTGAACTTTAAAAGAAAGTCTTGTTTTATTATATGAGTGGGCAATTAAATAGTAACGCTCAAAAAATAGTTGAAAATAAATTAGCACAATTACGTAAAAGTAAGTTTAGGAGTAAATTTCATTTAGGTGCTAAGGAAAGATTATATGTAAAAGAAAAAGGTCTTAGTAAAGTTAAAGAACATGCATATGATTTTATAAAAAAGAATTTAGCACCAGCAGTTATATTGAATGATGGGGCACAAACTCCTTATTATAATCATCCTGTCTTTATAGCGAGACATGCAACAGCGACTTGTTGTCGAAGTTGTTTAGCTAAATGGCATCATATTCCTAAAGGTTGTGAATTAACAGATAATCAAATAAATTATGTTGTTATGCTTATTATGACTTTTATAGTACAAGATTTAAAAAATTATAAAGATTGCTAAAGTAAGCAATTTTTATTTTGGAGGAAAGTTAAAAAATTTTTTTTAAGAAATTATGGAAAAAGTTGTACTAGCTTTTTCTTTTTTATTTAATTTATTATTTTATATGCTATAATTATAAAAGAATAGAGAGTAAGAATAAAAAAGGGAGATAGTTACGATGACAGATAATAGTTTATTAGAAAATATATCAAAATTGAATACTTTTATTCATATGAATAAATCAAATGAAGCTTTAGGTATTTATGTAGAAAAGTTAACAAATGGTAGAAGCCAAAGTCTTAAATTTGTTCCTGATTTTGATTCTTTTTCTCTTGATTTATTATATACATCATTACAGATGATGAATAAAAATAATTATATTTCTAAAGTTGATTATAATAAATTAGATAAAAGAGAACTAGCATACTACTTTAAAAAAGTTAAAGGGATATCTTTTTTTAAAAAACAAGTGCCATCTTTAAAAACAGAAGAAGTTATAATAAATTATTTAAGTAAAGCTTTAGCAAATGGGGAATATATACTTAATTTTAATAATACTATTAAGTTTAATAATGGACTTGTTTTAGATGCTCTTTGGACTATTGATTTTTCTTCTTTTTTAATTAATTCTTTAAATAATAATATAAATTTAGCAGAAGATGGATTGATATATTATTTTAATACTGTAGAAATTCCTAAAATTGTGGATAATGATATAACTAAATTTATAAAAAGTATTAAACAGTATGAATATAGTGTAAAAAGAAAGGATTGTAAAAGGTTATCTTATCAAGATATTAAATATTTAATTGATAAGTTATCCATTATTGATAAATATAATTTTAAGAAGTTACAAGTATTAAATAGTGAATTAGAAAAAAAGGGTTTTACTTTATCAGTTAATAAAAAAGCAGTTAATTTTACTAAAGAAAATAAATTAAAGTTAGAAAAATTGTTAGATAGTGATGATAGTCTAATGGTAGGGGAGTTTATTAAAGATACTTTAAATTGTTATAATAGTATTTCAAATAGGAATCGTCGTAATTTAATGGAATCATATGAAATATTAAGAGGATTATCTCATGCTTATAAAGCTAATTATAGTTTAGCCATTACACGTGAGCAATTTAATTTAAAAGAGAAAAAGAATGATTTATTAAATGCTCTTGTTATTGCTGATTTTTATATTAATTATGTGTATGATGAAGATAATTTATATAATCATTTTAATTATGCTGTATTAGATTTAGAGAGTTTAAAACCAGCAATTATAGATTATGATACACCAGAGTATAAGTCGATACTTAAAAGATTGTCTTTATTAAATAAAAAGGTAGTTTCGGTTAATCGTCGAATTAATAGATATTTGGATGAAGCACGAATGAAACCAAAAAATGATTTGAAATTTATTGAAGAAAATAGTCAAGGTTTTGCTCGTAATTGTGAGTATCTTGATAACTTAGTTAAGGAGACAAAGGTATTAAGAGCAAAATTAGATGAAGAAAAAGATTTGAATCGTCAAAGTGCTAATCTAAATAAGACAAAAATTCGCTATATTAAAGAAGCTATTATTAGTGGACATTATACTTGTTTAGATGGTGAAACATTAATTTTTGATTGTTATAGTCAAGAAGATTATCATCATACATTTCATTTAGAAATAAAAGTTGATGTTTTTAGAGAAATTTTATTGTCTAGTCATAATCGTAATACAAGGATAAATTTTTATCAAATATAAGATTAAATATTTATTTAATCTTTTTTGCTAAATATTATGGAGTAAAACTTACTAATTGGAAATGTTATAATTAATATATAAGGATGTGAGGTAGATGGCTAAAAGAACTGATGAGATGATGCTATTTGAAAAAAGAGCTGCTAATAAAAAAGGTTTAGTGATTGTATTTTTATTAGCTTTAACTTTTTTTGGAGTAGGTGGGTATTTTGTCTATAAAAATAAAGATAATTTTGAATGGCATTTACCATGGGAAAAAGAAGAAGAAACTAGTAGTCCAGAAAAGCCTAAACAGAATCCAATAATTCAAAATAGTAGTACTAAAAATACTAAATTAGATGTTCCGACTTTAAATCCGAAAGAGATAAGTCGTAATAATACAACTATAAAAGTTTATGGTTTAGAAGCAGATGATAAAGGTTATATTTTTAAGGTTGATTTTACAGCTAATGAAAGTACTACAACAATTAATATTGAAAAGGTATTAATAGATGGTCATGATACTAGTGGTTCGCTTATATTAACAGACAGTTTAGATATTCATCCTCAACAACCTACTACAGGAATGATTAAAATACCTAAAACTGAACTAGATGCTTTAAATATAACTGGCTTTAAAAAGTTAACTTTATATTTTCGTTTAATTAATGAAAAGAGTAATAAAAGTCTTATTAGATTAGATATTGAAGTTTTTAGTAATATTGATTATGATAATAGTATAAAAGGGTTAATAGAAATGTTTTCTGGAGGAGAGACATTGGCTAGATACTATCAAACTTTAACAGATAATGATAATACTTATATATATTTTGACTTTTTAAATGAAAATCGTGATGAAATAAAAAATATAAAGGTAAAAAAATTACTTATTAATGATGAATTATATGATTATTCTGAATTAAATGAAGTTTTATATGCAGGCGCTGAAAAAATTTTTTATATAGTTATTCCTAAAAATAAAGTAAAAGAAGTTAAAAGTTTTAATATTTCATTTTTCATTATTAATAATGCTAAAGAACAAGATGATAAAGTTTTTCCAGCTATTTATAGTACTTTAGAATATTCTTTAGAATTTTAGTTCATAAATATAAATCTATATTATTTTAAAAATATTTATGATATTATAAATTACTAAGGAAGTGGAATAATGAAAACATGGTTATCTTTATATAATGAAGCGAAAAATAAGTTAAGATCTCAAGAAGTTTTACCATTTATTGAATATGGAAAAAATTCTTGTGCTATTTTAGCTATTAATGACAAGATTTATTGTGGTATAAGTATTACCTCTAATACAGCAATTAATTGTAGTGCGGAAAAAAGTGCTGTTATAGCTATGTTAAATGATAATATTAATAAAATTTTAAGAATAGTTATTTTAAATGAACTTGAAGAAATTATAACTCCTAGTACGAATAGTTTAGAGTATTTGTTGGAAATGTGTGAAGATCCAGATAAAGTAGCAGTTTTATGTGATTTAAAAAAAGAAAAAACAGTATTATTATCAAGTCTTATTCCAGATTGGTGTGGAACTTGTCGTTTTAAAAAAATGTAGAAAGGAATAATATATGGAAGTAGATTTACATTGTCATAGTATTTATTCAGATGGAACTAAAACTCCAGAAGATTTATTAAACAAAGCTAAATCTATTGGTCTTAAAGTTTTAGCTTTAACGGATCATGATGAAATTGAAGGGGCTAAAGAATTAATTTCTTTAGAACATGATGGGATAATCTTATATAGTGGTGTTGAATTAAGTGCTAAAGTTGATAAAGGTCAAATGCATATTTTGGGATACAATATTGATGTTAATAATATAGAACTTGGTAATCGTTTGAAAGCTATAAAGTTGATGTCGATAAATAATGTTAAATTATATATAAAAAAGTTAGAGATGGAATATAATATTAAATTACCAGAAGATGAAATTACAAATTTGTTAAATCGTAAAGGGAGAGTCGGTCGTCCTCTTTTAGCTTTATTGTTAATAAAGTATGGTTATTGTAATAGTGTAGCTGAAGCTTTTGATAAATATTTAAATGATGAAAAGATTACAAAGATTCAAGAAAAAATTCAAAAAGAGGAATGTATTCAGCTTATCAACAATGCAGGCGGGGTTGCTGTTTTGGCTCATCCATGGTCTTTAGAAATGACAGATGATGAGTTATATCAAGAAGTTGCTTATTTAAAGAAAGTTGGGTTACGAGGAATTGAGGTTTATCATTCAGCAAATAGTAAAGAGCAAATTGCTTTTTATCATAAAATAGCGGAAGATTTTAATCTTTTGGAAACTGGTGGAACTGATTATCATGGTAAAGAGGTTAAGCCTTTAATAAAGCTAGGTAGTGGAATTAATAATAATGTTAATATAAATATTAATGATTAATAATTTTATTTGTAGTTTATATAAATAATATTTTTAAAAAATGATATACTATTGAAGTGTAATAAAATTTGATGTTTAATGTAGTGGGTTATTGGATT
>CANDCB010000023.1 GCA_947383065.1 uncultured Bacillota bacterium
ATAGAAAATAATTCAATAAATAATATCCAAAAAGATAAACATAAATCCCATTTTAGAGCTACTGATGACTTTAATTTATGTATTCAATCACCAGTTTTAGATATATTTTTAAAAAAGTATAAACATCTATTACCTAAAGATTTATCTGTTTTAGGTTATTTTTTTCATTTATTTACTGATTACGAGTTTTTTTCAAATCTCTTTCCCAAAACTTTTATTTGTTTAGACAGTTCTAATAAGCCCACTATATATAATAATGAAGTATCTTTAATAAAAGTTTTAAAAAATAATAAAGAATATGCAGTTACTGATTTCTTTAACCCTAAAAGTCCTACTAGTATATATAAAGATTACACTAAGATTAATACTCTTATCTTAAATAAATATCATCCTTTATTTGATTTAAATTCTTTAAAATCAAGCATTAGTACTTTTATTAATCCTGGTATTGAAGAAGTTAATTACAATAATATAGAAGAAGTCTTAGATAAAACCGCTTCATTCATTAATGAAAGTTATAATTTAAAAGATCAATCATTAATTATATTTGATTCAGATATGATTATTAATTTTATACCTAACGTCGTATCCAATTTTATCAATAAATATCAAGACTTAATAACAATCTCATTATCCACTTAACAAAATTTAAATACAAACTAAATAAATATTTTTATCAAAAAACTTTTCGAGTTAAACTCCAATTTTAATTTATGATAATCCCTCATTTCCTAATTAATCTTGATAACATCTTCAATTTTTGATATATTATTATATATAATAAAGGGTGATTGGAATGGGGAAAAAGTGGATGCTACTAATATGTTTTTTTTCTATGCTTACATTAATATCTTCAATAGTTTGTTCATGCCTCGTTTTCTATAATGAGAAGGCTAGGACAGATGTTAACAGTAGCAAAGTATTAAAAAATAATACTTTATACAAAAATTCTTCTATAGTATATAATCAAAACAACACCTTTAATTTATCAAGTTTATCTCCTGGTTATAATCATGAACAAACATTTTCAATTACCAATAATAATTCTAATACTATAATTTATCAATTAATATGGAGTAATGTAACCTCAAACTGGAATTATAGTGATACAGGTACCCCACATCCTGAGGAATTTGTTTATAGTATTGCTTGTACAGATGGTCAAAGAATAACTAATAAACAAATGCCTTTATCCGAGAACGACTACTTAATTTTAGATAACTTAGAACTTAAAACTAATAAATCTAATGATTGTACTATATCTTTAAAATTCATAAATACTGGTCAAGACCAATCGTATAATTTAAAAAAATCATTCTCAGGTACCTATAAAATAATCATAAAAGAATAAAAGGAAGTGATAAGAATGGAGAAAAATGAAAATTTTAAAACCGAATTAGAAAACCAATATACCATTCTTATCAAAGCTAGCGAACAAAAAGAAACTAAAAGATTTGCTATCATTTTAACTATTTTAATAATCACTTTAATTTCCGTTATTATAAGTATCTTCTTTGCTTCACTTGCTTATAAAAATTCCCTAAAAATAAATAAAGAAAATAAAGATTCTTTTACTCATTACCAAACATTGGCTATAACATACAATGATACTTATAATCTTAATTTAGAAAATATAGGAAACAATTATCAGTTAAAAAATCCCAAAACTATAAATATAACTAATGAAGGAGATACTGATATTACTTTTGATATTAAATTAACTTCTATAAATACTTCATTACTTTCAACAAATAATTTATTTTATACTTTAACTAAAAATAATACTGAAAGTACAAAAAAAGAACTACCATTAAGTGATAAAGTTATAACTAGTAATATTAAAATAGCTCCAAAAGAAACAGTTTCCTTTATTCTTAAAGTAGCTTTTACTGGCACAATGGAAGAAAATAACTATTCTAACTATTATAAAGCCAAAATTATAGTAGAACAAAAAGATAATAAATCAGAATTATTAGAGTAATTTTAGGAGAAATATATGGAACATAAAAATAGTCATAAAAAATTACTTTCCCAAATATTTAAAGCACTATTTTACATAGTCACTATTTTTGTGTGTCTTATTGTTTTCTTTTTACTATATTACATTTTTTCTTCTCAATTACATGCTAATGACGAGGACTACAAACCTTTTATTTCTGTTTATACTATAGTTAGCCCAAGTATGACTCCAGTTATAAATGTTTATGATGTAGTAGTAAATGTCCGTGTAGATAATCCCCAAAATATTGAACCAGGCGATATCATAACTTACAAATCTGCTGCTTCTAACTCTGAAGGAATGACCATAACTCATCGTGTAGTAGAAATTTCAAAGCTACCAGATGGAACATATGAATACATGACCCAAGGAGACAATAATAAAGAGCCAGATCCTCTATATGTTACTTTTGACAATGTAATTGGTAAAGAAATAGTAATAATCCCCTTTATTGGTCGTATTCAATTCTTAATAGCTAATCAAAAAGGGTGGCTAGCTCTTTTACTAATTCCAATACTTATATATCTATTTATAGAAGTTTTTAAATTAACTGATTTATTCAATTTACGCAAAAAAGTAGATAAAATTTTAAAACCTGATGATAATAATCACGATGAAGAATCTAAAAGATATTTAGAACAAGAACGAAAAGAATATTTAAAAGAGTTACTGTCTAATAGACCATTACCAAATCCTTATGAAAAAAACTTTGAAGAAACCGAATCCTTCCTTGAAAAATATACTGAAACAATAGTTGATGTTAATGAAAATAAATATAAAAATATCTTAAAACCAACAAAGACAATAAAACTTGGAAAAAGTGAAGAACTTTTTAACAAAATAACTTTAAAAGATGTTTTCCCTAGTTTTATTGAATCATCAAATGAAAAACAATCAAGTTTAGAAGATGAAATACAACTAAATAAGGCACATAATAATACTATCGAAGTTCTTGATACAGATGAACTAACAAGTAAAATTAAAGAATATGATGAAAAAATAACTAAATTAAATCAACTGTTAAATAAAGTTGAATTAGAAGAAAAAGAAAAAATAACTCCATCATATGAAGAAAAAGACAATTATTTAGTAGAGTCAAAAATTAAAGTTCTTGAAATAGTTCCAGCTAAGGACTATCAAGCCCCAAATAAAATAAAATTAGGATTTGTTTCTCAACAAGAACTTCATAATAGTCGCAAAACTGTAACTCGCCCAAAAAGTGAAGATATTAGTACTCTAAGAAAAGAAACACTTAATACTTCACCTAAAAAACAATCTAAAAATCTAAACTTAAACCCACATAATATTAAAAAAATTAATCGCCCAAACAAAAACAATTCAAAAAAAGCTCGTCCAAATTTGAATTTAAATCCTCGAAAAATAAAGAAGGTAAGTCGTCCAAACTATAAAAGAAAAAGACCACCTTTAATCGTTATTGAAAAAAGACAAAGAAAAAAATAAACTGTTGATAAATTATTTTTTATCAACAGTTTTTTCTAACCATGACGACCTCCTCCAGTATGCCCTCCACCTGAAGAACCAGAACTACTACTAAATCCACCTCCCGAAGAACCAGATCCACTACTAGTAGAAATAGTATAATGTGTCGTTCTAGAACGCGTTAATATATCTTGTTTAATACTATAATTTATATTTTCTTTATCCAGATAATCTTTAGCTTCTAAAGCTTTCCTAATCATCTTATTTTTATTTACTAAAGTACTTATTGTAATTATGGTTCCAATAGCCGAAACTAATAAGGCCCAACTCCAAGGAACTTGATATTTTTTCTTTAAAAAACCCATATCATCAATAAAATATTCTTGCATTTCATAAGGTATTCCATCATCATAATATCGATTAATCATATTAAAGAAATTATTCAAACCACTAACATAATTACCACTTTTAAAATCAATATATATATTATCTAATATATAATCAGTTCTACTAGTATAATAAAGTTGAGCTTCCCCAAACCAATAAACACTATAATAAGGATCACTAGCATAAGTATTTCTAAATAATATTAAGCCACTATAATTTTCAAAATCAATTCCAAAATCATTATAATCATAAAAATCACTAGCATAATCCTCATTAACTTTATCTTCTGTATAAGGAATACTATTAGTTAAAATAACTACATCCATTCCTGTCTTTTTAGTAAAAGCAACAATTTTATTGTAAATTAATTTTTCATCTTCATCACTAAGAATATTACTAAAATCATAGATTTTTTCTCTAGCATCAACTAGTGGCGTCCTTAAAATATTTTGCTTATTTTTTTCCGTAATTTTCCATTTCTTATTAACCCCATAATTATCTATATTTTCTCTATTATAAGTCATAGTACTAGCATTAACATTAAATATAAAACTAAATAAACAAATAACAAATAAAATTAAATTATATCTTTTTCTCATAATCTACCCCATAAAATAAAATATTAAGCTTATCAAAATAACTAATAAAAATAAACCTATAAATATAGCTAAAGTCCATAACCATACCTTTTTCTTATCTAAAGGAATATCTCCAATAAACTTTCCAGTCTGACCATTCATTGCAAAAATATACATATTATCTTTATATTTAACATTAACCATCCATACAGGTAATAAAACATACTTAATATCTTTACTAGTAGCTTCTAAACTATTTTGAACGATTATCTTTGTAGTATAATAACCACTATCATTATACATTACATCTTTACCAGATTTCATTGTTCTTTCTAAAGCATCTTTATACGCACTATCACTATCAACATCATACTTCTCGGCTAAAAAGCCAGCTAAATAAGCATGATTATACTGAACTAACTCATCATAATTAAAAGGTTCTATAGAATTCATTATATCATTATTAAATCTGGTTGAACCATCTACAGGAACTCCTTTAAAAAGCATATTTCCAGTTCTATTTAATGCATAACTATCAGTTTTAGTATACCTAGTATTTCCCACTGTCCAACTAGTAACTCTTGTTCCATCACAATTTAAAGTTCCGCCAATAACTATATTATAAAGCCAAAAAGGAATATAAATTCCACGTATTTTTTCAATATTTTCTTTACTAGTAAAATCTTTAGGAACAAAAGGTCTTCCTTTAGCTAAACTTATAAATGCTTGCACCGCTTTTTCTTTTTCTATTTTAAAAGGAATAAGTAACTCAGGAGCAAATTCTCCTTCTAATTTATCTTTAAGAATCGCACTACTACCACAATAAAGACAAAAAGTTGCACTAGTTTGTTCATCAGCTACTATTTCTGCCCCACAATTCTTACATTTATAAGATATATATACCGTATTATCTTTATTACTTTCTTTTTTTATAGAAGAATCCTTAACTTCTTTGTTATTATATTTAATATTACTTGCATTATTAAATTTTTGCATTTCTTCTAAAGTAAATTCACTATTACAATATTCACATTTCCATTTACTTAGAGACGGATTAAAATGAATAGGAGCTCCACATCCTGGACACTTATTATCTAAAGCATTCTCTTTAACTTTCTTTTTATTACTCATATTAATCACCTTACTATGTAAAGTATATCATAATCAAATATCTAAAATACCAAAAAAAATATTACTTAACAAAAACTTTATATAAAAAAACAAACACATTTTATATGTCTTCCATAAGGTAAGCATCATTGTGTTTGTTTTTAATTTTATTTCATTCTTTTTAAAGCAATTGCTAAGATAATAATTAGAAGTAAGATACTAGCACAAACAATAATCCATGTTATGTCAGTTCTTTTTTCTTCTTTAGTATCTTCAACTGGCTCTTTTTGTGTATCATCAACTTTATCATTTTCTTTATAAGAAATAACATAATTTCCTAAAGACTTAGTCTTAATAGCAATTTTATTATTACCAACTTTTTCATATACTAAAGATTCAACTTTATCATTATCTTTTACTTCATATATACCACTAAATTCTTTTGTTGAATCTAATTCAATGATTAATTTCATAAAATCATTAGTAGTAATTTTTTCTTTAACAGATTTATCATCTTCTAAATAAACTTCAAAATATTCACTATTTTTTCCAAATTTATTTTTTAGTGATGAAGTAAATGTTAAATTATTACTTTTTAATGAAACTTTATCTTTTAAACTACTTGTAGGAATTTCAAGTGTTACTTTACCACCTACTAAAGTTGTATATTTAATATCATTTCCATTATTATTTGAACTAGATGAGTTACCACCATTATTACTACTATTTTGATTACCATTATTACTATTATTACCATTACTTGGTTTATTAGTATTATTAGGTTTATTATATGTATTACCACCATTTGGTTTATTACTATCAGTTGGTTTATTAGAATCTGTAGGTTTATTTGTATCATCTGGCTTAGTAGTATCATCAGGTTTATTATTATCTTCTTTCTTAGTAATCCAATCAACTTTTGCAGTTATTGAACCAGTATTACCAGCATTATCTACAAATTCAAATGTAAATGAACCATTTTTAGTAAATGTATAAGATTTAGAACCATTATTATTTGTAACTTTAACCATTTCTTTATCAAAAGCTATAGTAACAACAACATCCTTATCAGTTTGTTTAGTAGTACTATAAGTTAAAGTTGCATTTGGTTTAACTCTATCAATATAATCTACTGTTGCTTTAATTTCATTTCTATTACCAGCTAAATCTTCAATTAAGAACGTATATGAACCATTTTTTTCAAATTCATGAACAAGTGGTTTAGTACGAGCTATTTGGTGTAATCTTCTAATTTCATCTTTATTAGATGGATTAATAGTATTACCATCTTCATCTAAAAATTCTTCTTTAGTAACATTATCATCTTTATCTACTTCTACAGAATATATTATATCTTTATAATAATATTCAATTTTTGTTGTAACCCCATTTTTATCTAAGTAAAGTATTTTAGTTGTTTCACCTTTATCATTTAAATAACTAATGAATACTACTTTATTATTAGCAGTTTCAATATAATTTACTTTTTTAAAATTACTATCTAAGATATAGATATCTTCGCTTATATTAGTTAAAGTAGCCGAAACATTTTTATTAGTTGAACCACTTGGAGAATATTTTATATCTGCTGTTGGAGCTTTATGATCAATCCAAGTAACTTTTGCAACAGCTGTTCCTTTTACACCTTTTTTATCCTTAAATTCAAATGTAAATGTACCATTTTCAGTAAATACATATGAATCACTACCATCATTATTTGTAATTTCTATTTCTGTACTAGGATTTATTAATCTAGCAATTACACTCTTAGTTGTAGGAGATGTAATACTATATG
This sequence comes from uncultured Bacillota bacterium, assembly GCA_947383065.1. The sequence goes on from CANDCB010000023.1 coordinate 7,310, forward strand.
CAATATTAGCTGTAGGAGGGATATTATCTAATTTAGAAATATCCTCAAAAAGGTTAACCATTGCTAAAGAAGCAAACATATTATAAGTATCCATTTCTAATTTTACATATTGTCCATAAACACTTTCTTTGAAATTAATTGTTCTTAATTCACTATCTAATGGACAATCTTCAATTTTGCCTGCTTCTGTCCAATTTTCAGCGTCATTACTTACATATACACGCATATTTTTAATATAATCTGGATCATTTACTTTATATTTAGTTTGAATAAATTCTAATGCAGATATATATTTTGGTGAACTTAATTTTATAGTTATAAATGGTTTTGTATCACTTTGTAACACATTTTGTTTAAAATCAGTATGCCACATTGTATTTAAATTACCATCAATTGCATTAGGTGCATAAAAAGGTCTTTTACCATCTAAAGATTGAGTTGAATACTCATGTATTGATAAATTAGATACATAAACATATTTCCTTGTATCAGGTTGATTATCTTCAGTAAATTTAAATGTTACTTCATCACTAGCTAATTGGGTACCATGAGCTCCTATTCTAACATGTAATGTTTTATTTCCAGTATTATTAGGAGATGTTACTGCATATGAAGTCCAATCATCATTTTTACTTTGTCTCCACTCATATGTTAAATCTACCCCTATAACTCTATTTTCTAAATCATTTCCATATAATGCTTTATCAGGAATAACTGCTTTAGTAATATCTATTTTAAAAGTATTAGTATCATTATATTCAGGATTTACACCTAAAATATGAACATAAATATCATTTTCAGCAGTTATTTGCTCTAATTCATCTCTAGATAAAGTATATTTATGTTCATCAGTTGCATTAAAATATACTTTTTTCCATGTTTTTTTACCATCTATACTAAAATCCCAATTTATATCCATATTATCTAAATGGCTTCCAAATACAATTTTACCAGCATTATCTCCATCAAATGAGAAAGTTGCTAAAGCGGCATTTGTTTGACCTAGTAAGAAATTAGCTATATCTCTAGTATAAGAAGGATTAAATACTTTATCAGTTGCTGTATTAGGTAGATTTTTTCCTTCTGTTAATTTATTAACTAATAACATATTATAGTTAAATACATATTCAGCAGATGTAAAATCACTTTTTAATTGCTCTAATAAGTTTTTCATAGCTAATGGGAAAGGCATTAAAGAATCCGCTAATTCTTCAGCTAATTCATAAATTTCTTTTTCTGTTTTTTCATCATCATTTTTGTATAGCTTAATTAATTCCCACCACGCATCAATATTATATGGAAGTGCTTTTAAAGCTTCTCTTAGATATTCTTCTTTTTTATTTTTATTATCTCCATAAATATCAGCTACCATTATATATTTTTCAGATAGTTCATATTTGTCGAAATGATTGATTGCTTCTTGTCCTAGCAGTATATAGGAAGCAGCCCATCCACTAACATAGGAATCATTACCCCAGCCTAAAGGCATTCTAACTGTTAATCTCTCTGTTTTACCAGATTGTTCCCAACCATTAATCCAGTTATTTAATGTCCATGCTGCTTCTCCTTTATCATTTCTAGAATAATAAGCAAACGCTGCATGTCCTGGCTGAGAAACAACAGTTGAAGGAACTCCATGTACAGCACGATTATTAGAACCTAATTT
>CANDCB010000024.1 GCA_947383065.1 uncultured Bacillota bacterium
AAACTAAATAAAAGCATATTTTTTACTTGTCAAAAACTGTTAAATAACATAAAAAAAGAGTCTTTATAACTCTTATCTTGGTAACTTTATAACTTCAAAAACAAATAATAAATAAATACCTAAGTATAAACCCGCTTTAAAACGTAACATTTCATATGTACTAACAACCTTATCTACACCAGATACTAACCAAGACTCCTTACACTTAGGAATAGCAACTGTTCTCGGAAACATATGATTTTTTATAATATCTTGTTGCATACTATCTAACTCAAAATATTTTAAACTATTTGTTAAAGCCATATTAGGATGTTCTCCTAATTTCTCATAGCTATTAAAATCTTCTAAATCTTTATCAATATAAAAATCATGTAATAAAGCTGCTCTAACAGCATTATCTTTATTCTTCATATTGAAAAAATCACATATACTATAAGTCCATCTAGCTACACGATACGAATGATCATACCTTGTAATACCATGATGTAACTCTTTTTTTAATTTATTAAATTTATTATTATTTATAATATCATCAATAATAGAATTAAACTCTCTATTACTATTTTTCATCCAATCACCTCAGGACCTTGAAATTATACCATATCTAAATTATTTTAGCAAATATCCCTATTAATATCATACCCTATTTTATTATTTTTATACAAAATATGTCCCTTTTTACCTTCTTTTACGTAAAATATTTGCATTTCTAGAATTTTTTAATTTATTAACCAAATTCCCTATTAAACCAAGCAATAAAGTATATGACCCCATTAATAAAGAAATCATATCATCATCAAATACTACTTCATCCAAACTCACGCCATCTATTCCACTTAAAAGTAATAAAGAATTCTTATAATTAGCATATTCTGGTATGCTTCCCAAATCAAATTTATAATAATATAAACTTTCTCCTTTTCCCATTTTTATATAATCAAGTGATGATTTTTTCCTATCTAAAGTTTTAACATAATTATTACCTTTATCAAAAGACCCTAATACCGAAAAATCTCTATCTAAGTATGTAACATCATAAGCCTTATAACTTGTTTCATTAGCTAATTTCACCATATTCCAAGTATGACTTAAATTAGACAATTGATAATTATCTAAACCACCACGATTTGCCAAAGCTTTAAATAAACAGGCATAATTTACACATACTCCAATATTTTCATTTAAGGAAGAAGAAAGAGGATAGTCATTATAATAATTAGCTAATACCTCACTATAAGGAATTTCATCATAAACATTATCATCGTACTCCAGTAAACTTATAATATAAGAGATTATTGTATCAATCTTTTCTTTATCACTTTTACCTTCCATATTTAATAATACATAAACACTATCAAGCTTTTTAATGACTTCTAATAAATGTTTCTTAATACTTTCATTACTAAGTGGTATATTTTCCAAAGTTTTACTATCTAGCCATAATGTTGCCTGTTCATCTAAAGACATTAAACTAACCTTTTTAAAACTACCTAAAACTTGACCATTAACTACATTAGGACTTCTTCTTATAACAACTTTTTCCAAATTACTACATTCACTTATCCAATTCAAATCTAAAAATTCATACCCATTATAATAAAAATAACCAAGTTTACTTGGATTATTAAAATTTAATCCTTTAAAAACTGTTGAAGTCAAAGCCATAATAGACAAATTATCTGGAGCATTTAAAATCCCATCGCTAACACTTACTTGATACAAATTTAAATATGCTAAATTCCTAGGCAAATATGATGTATTAACAATATTACCTTTTTTTATTACTAAAGTATTTAAATTTGTATTTTCACTCAAATTAGCACAATCAACATCATTATTCAAAATAGTTAGTCTTTCCAAATTATTTAAATATTTCAAATCACTCAAATTAGAATCTTGCATTGCCCTATCAATTTTCAAATCAGTTATTTTTAAAAGGTTTTCTTTCGTAATAGGTCCTTTTAATATATCACCAATAATTTGTTCCAACTCTTTATTTTGAAACCTAATACCATAATAATTTATATTATTTACTTGGATACTACAAGAACTACTCGCTACCACACCAGCTGTATTATCAACCTGTTTTGCATATGCTAAAACTGGAGTACTTAATAAACTAAATGCTAAACCAGTTGTAACTATCAAACTACCCAAACGTCTTTTCAAATCCTTCATTAAATACCTCTATTATATTTTTTAATATATTATAGCATGTATTTTCAAAGTGAAATTATAAGAATTTATTATTTAACCATAATAGACTTTTATATCTTCTCCAACTCTTTTATATTTTAAGACTTGAACATTACTATTTTCTTTACGTGTTTGATAAACCGAGTTCCCAATCGCAATACTAATAAATGCCAAAATTTCTCCTAAAACCACAAAAGATGTTACTAATTTACTATCAAAGATATTAGCATTTAAATAACCAATTTCTTTAGTTATATTTTTAATATCCTTAGGTTCTATTAGTGTTTTATATGTATCTTTTCCAACTTGTTCTACATCAAAACCATAATAACATAACTGACTAGTATCATTATTTTCTAAATAATTTGAATATAAAATATAACTACAATACTTATCACCATTTAAATCCCTCAAATAAGCAAAACCATCAAAAATAGACATGTCATAAGCTCCATAACTTTCTTGATTACCTAAACGAACCATATTCCATGTATGTGATTCACTCTTTGGCTGATAATTATCTAATCCTACTCTATCAGCCAAAGCTTTAAATAGACAACCATAATTAACACATATTCCAACATCACTTTTCAAAGCATAATAAATAGGATGCTTATTATATTCATTTACAAGATTTTCATGTCCTTCTACTTCAAAAGAAACATCAGGATCATAATCAATATAATTTACAACATAAAGAATAATCGCATTTAATTTTTCTTCTTCACTCATTCCCTCATTAATTATATCTGCAACAATTATATCTAGTTCATTAATCAAATCCATATAATAAACTTTACTATCAGGACTAAGAGGTAATTTACTTAAAAGATTTCCATTTAACCAGATACAACAAAATTCATCTAATTCTAAACTAGATAAAGAAGAAAGGTCATTTAATACTTCAATATTTTTAACATTAGGACATCTTCTTAACTCCATATATTCCAAATTAAAACAATCTTTTAAGTCATTTAAATCTAATAATGAATAACCACAAAAATTAAACTTTAATAAACTTTCTGGATTTTTAAAAACTATTCTACTAAAAATAGCATTCCAAATATTTAAATTTTCAACATTATAAGGGACATACAAAATATCTTCTGAAATTACTGTTCCATCCAAAGTAAAACTCGACAAAGTATTAGGTAATTTAGATGAATTAGAAATCTCACCCAAAACCATATTAAATCTTAATAAATTTTGATTATATCTTAAATCATTAGCATCAATTTTCATTTCATGAATTTCTAAGGAAGTTAAATTAGGCATATATTTTAAATCACTTAAATTGCTATCAGATAAAGGCTTATCTATAACTAATGTTGAAACATTTTCCAAATCATCTTTTGTAAAATCCCCACCAAAATAATTGACAAAATAATTATACAAATCTTTATTTACAAATTGAGGCTTTTTTTCTTTACGAATTTCATGAAGTTCTTTCTCAAAAACACTATATGTACCCAAATCACTAATTGTACACCCAGTATTTGCCAACAACAAAACTTTTGGTGTTCCAACCAAACTTATCGTTACACAAGAAGCCATAGCTAAAGCACAAATAGTTTTTTTTATATTTTTCTTCATAAAACCCCCTCTTATGTGTAAACAATTATAATACTGAAAAGAAAAATAGTCAAAATATTATCCCTTTAAATTAATAAAAAAGTAATAGACATACTCTATCTACTACTTAATCTATTTCTAAATATTCACGAGGTCCAACTAATAAAACATTATTTGTATCATCTAAAAACATTGAAGCATTAAAACTTAAATTAGCATAATCACCATCTAAATCCTTTTTATCATAAACTGTAACACACTCATTACTATTATCTTTACAAGTATAATTTACTGTTATTAAATAACTATCAGCATATACATTTCCTCTAAATTTATACTTTCCATTATTTGCAACTAACCTAACTTTAAATTCTTTAACATTATCAAGATTCAACCTATTATCTTGAATTAAATAATCTCTAACTTTAATTGTATAATCATCATTTAACTTTTTATAATATTCACCACTATTTTTAAAAGTTAATAAATCATATATCTCATTATATTTATTAAATCTAATATATACTTTATTATTTATATTACTATTAAACTCTTTATCTGTTTTAAAGCATTTATTACTTCCATCATTACACTCATAAGTTATATCTAATAAATAATCTCCTCCTGAAGCATCATTATCTTCATCTCTTACTATTTCATTAATCTTTAAACTTTTTAACTCATTTTCATTAACAATTTTTTTCTTTATTACATAGTCTTTAAATTTATTATAAACAACTTCTGAAAATGTTTCCATATCAATATTTTCACAATTTTTATATAAAACAGAGCCTAAATATCTCTCACCATTTTCACAATATAAGACTTTATACCCTAAACCACTAAATAAAGTACCACCTTCTACCCTTTTAGAAGTAGCAAAAAAAGGTTTAGCTTCCATAAAATTAACTCTTACAAAATCAAATCCTATTACTGATAATATAAGAAGAACAATAACAACTATAATTGTCACTTTACGATGTTGCTTTTGTAATTTTTCATATTCTTTTTGTACTGCTGCTTTATCATTAATATCTACCCCATAAAAAACATTTCTTGTTGTATTATTTGGTTTCCTATTTATTGGATTCATACCATCCCTCTATTTCTACTATATAATTATATCATTAGTATAATTATAACAACAACCATATCAAAGCAAACTTTACAAATAAACTTATTCTTTATGTTCATTATTTATACAACTAAAAACCTTTTTTTAATATCCATTTTTAAATGTGCCTCTTTCTTCTTCATAGGAATAAAAATCTCTAAATAAATCCTTTCTCCCTATTTTACTATCAAGATAATCTGCTTTAACTATTGGATCAAATTTATCAAGTTCATAAACAAAACGAGCTTCATTTGATTCCCTGCCTTCAAATTCTTCCCACAGCTTAATAAAATAATCACCACTATCTAATCCCGAAAACAATGTTTTAACAGCTTCTAACTCTACACTATGTTTTGTAGCATGACAAGGATCTAATTCTGTAATATCTCCAACTAATATTTCACCCATTTCATGTATAATTACCATTTCTATAACTTTAGTATAACTTAAATCTCTAGGTTTAAATAAGAAAAAATAAGCATTAGCAAAACCTAACATTTGCACAATATGTATAGCATCACTTTCCACATATTCTTCTTTAACACCTCTTTTAATCCAACCATTTCGCAAAATATCTCTCAATTTTATAAAAGATTGAAATAAATTAATACAATTTTTATTCTTTAAACCTAAAAGCTTCACGGCTATAGAATCAGTAACTCCCGTTTCCAATTCTATAACTAAACGTCTAATAATCATTTGTTCTTTAACCGTTAAACATTTATTTTCTATTAATGAACTATAATAACTATTATCAATTAACGCCACATTTCTTGTCCTTAAAAATAAAGTAATCAATATTTCATAAGCATCTTTACTACTTAACGAAGAAACCCCAAACTCATGTCCCAATAACATACTAATAAATATTTGTTCTAAAAATAATTCCGTATTTTTCCTATCAACCAACAAAATATTAACCATTTCATTATAAAATGCTAATAATTTCTTCTCTTTTTCTAATTGTTCTCTCACATAAATCACCAATTTATGAAATATGATACAAAAAAACTAGCTTTATTTCAATAAGCCAGTTAATAATTTTATAATTCTTCTTTTTTTAATTTAGCATAAAGTAAATAAGAATATCCTTCATAATCTCTCATATCATCTGTTAAATTAAACTTAGTCCTTAAATCTTCCAGAATTTTTTTACCTTCTTCAACTTTATCTTCACTTTTTAATTCTAATTCAATAAAATAACCTAATCCAGAAACCTCATCTAAAGATACTTCAAAAATATTATCTACATTAAAACTTCTTCTAAATTTTTTTACTGTAATTGTTTTTTCTATTCGTAAATCTTCTAAAATTTTAGTCATTACATCTTCATCAGTTATTTCCATTTCATGTTCTATACAATAAGAACTATTATCTTCAGTTTTTTGTGTAAACTTTTTATAACTTAAAATCTTCTTTCCACAAACTGTTCTAATTCTTAAGCATTCATTATCTATTTCTCCACCTAAAAAAGGAAAATGTTTCGGAGAAAAATATACATCATGTTGTTTTTCTTGCTTTTCATCATATAACTTACTTTGTAAATATTTTATGATATCATCATATAAGTTTTTATCAATTATATATTTAGCTTCAATTTCTATATTTTTCACTTTACTACTTCACTATTAATCCCTTCTATTATATTCCATAATTAGTCTAAATAGATTAAGCAATGACGACAATACTGCTGCTACATAAGTCAAAGCTGCAGCCTTTAATACCTTCTCTGCATCCTCTTTTTCTTCATGCTCCACCAAGCCTAACTTTTCAACCTGTAATAAAGCTCTCTTACTAGCATCAAATTCAACAGGTAAAGTTACAACTTGAAACAATAAACTTAAAAAGACTAAAACTATAGCTACCATTAACATATCAAATGCTTGTAAAAACATTGATAAAAAGAACAAAATATAAGCAGCATATGTTACTAAATTAACAACAGGAACTAAAAATGATCTAATTTTCATAAAACTGTAGCCTTCTTTATCTTGTATAGCATGCCCACACTCATGTGCCGCTACTGCTAATGCCGCTACCGTTTCACCATGAAAAATATCAGTTGAAAGCCTTACAACCTTTTGATTAGGATCATAATGATCTGTCAAATTACCATGAACTTCAACTATATACATATCTTGTAAACCATTATCATCCAATATTTTTCGTGCCACTTCAAAACCGCTTAACTTATTCTTAATTCCCTTATTCTTATACCTACTATATGTTGCATTAATATTAATTGTTGCTATGGCAGGAATAACTAAAATTAACAAATATAAAACTATATTCTCCATACTAAACTATATTATTTTCCTTTCAATTAATTTATTTCTCATTATATCTGCATTTTCATAATCCTTATTAGCTCTATATTCCAACCACTTCTTATAAGTTTCCTTATCATCATCACTTAAATTAACAAATTCATATTCTAAACCTAAAATGTAAGTAATCAAATTTATTTTATCATATGTCTCACTAAAATCTTCTTTATTCCTAATTTTACTATTTAATTCTTTTACTAACTCTAAAAGATAAGTAATTAAATTTGAAGTATTAAAATCCTCATCCATTATTTCATTAATCTTCATATCTTTCTTAATTTTACCTATTTCAATATTATTTAGTTGAATTTCTAAATTAGCCTGTCTTAAAGCATTAAATATTTTATCATTTATCGTATCACATTCTTTAAATAATTGATCAGTAAAATCAAAAGGCAACCTATAATTTGTTTTTAATATACTTAATCTTATTACATTAGCTGGATGCTTTTCTAATAATTCACGAGCAGTAATAAAGTTTCCTAAACTTTTACTCATTTTAACTCCGTTTATCATTACATGCCCATTATGCATCCAATAATTAGCTAAATTAGTTCCACATGCTGCTACACTCTGTGCCATTTCATTTTCATGATGAGGAAACTTTAAATCTACTCCTCCACCATGAATATCTATATTATCTCCAAATAGTTTATTAATCATTACTACACATTCAGTATGCCATCCAGGTCTTCCTTTGCCAAATGGTGAATCCCAAGTTATACCCTCTTTTGTTTTTTTCCATAAAACAAAATCATAAGGGCTTTCTTTATTTTCATCTACTTCTATTCTATTACCAGCATTTAAATCTTCCAAAACTTGTTTACTTAATTTACCATAATCTTTTATTTTACTTACCCTAAAGTATACATCATCACCACTTTGATAAGCATAGCCTTTATCCATTAAAAGTTTAATATAAGAAATTATTTCAGGCATTGTTTCAGTTACTTTAGGCCTATAATCTATATCTAAACAATTTAAAGCCTTAACATCTTCTAAATAAATTTTAATATATTTTTCCGTTAATTCTTTTTCTGTCACACCAAGTTCCATCGCTGCTTTAATTATCTTATCATCTACGTCAGTAAAATTACTTGCATAATTAACCTTATATCCACAATATTTAAAATATCTATAAACCATATCAAAAATAATAACTGGACACATGTTTCCAACATGAGCATAACTATATACAGTTGGTCCACACACATACATATTAATTGTTCTATCATTTATCGTTTTAAATTCTTCTAACTTTCCACTTAAAGTATTAAATATTTTCATATATCTTCCCTCCAATTAATATCTAAGTGCCCCTATTATACCATAAATTATATTACTAATAATATAAATTTTATGTGAATTTAATTCCATTCAAATTAAAAAAACTGATACCATATCAGTTTCTATTTATAAACTTCTTTCTAACTTTAACTTTATTTCATTAAAAATAATACATTATTTGAGAATTATAACATCTATAAAAACAAAGTATTACCCCAATTATAATCATCATAGAGTTTTACAGATTTCTATCATTTATAAATTACATCCAAATAAATTCCTTCAATATCTTCATTTTTACTAAGTAAAATATTATAAGCAATACTATCCTCATCTGTTAATATCTTAATCATAGCATCAAGATCGGAAGAGCACACGTCTGAACTCCAGTCACGGTACCTTATCT
>CANDCB010000025.1 GCA_947383065.1 uncultured Bacillota bacterium
ATAAATAAAAGAAAATAACAACAAGTAGAAAATAACTATGTTTTATGGTATAATTTTTTATATAAACAATTAAGTTATATAAAAAATAAATATATGTTTAACAATAAGTTAAGGTGATTATTATGTTCATAAAATATATTATTGTATTTTTAGTTTCAATGGTTCCTTTAATTGAATTAAGAGGAGCAATTCCTATAGCAGTTGGCTTAGGTCTAGATAAGTTAATATCTTTTATTATTGCCATTATTGGCAATATGTTACCAGTACCAGTTATATACCTTTTTTCTCGAAAAGTTTTAGAGTGGGGAAAAGACAAAAAGTATATTGGCAAATTTTTTTCATGGTGTTTATTAAAAGGAGAAAAGGGTGGTCGAAAACTTCAAGCTAAGGCTGGAAAAGGCCTTTACTGGGCATTATTCCTATTCGTGGGAATCCCTCTACCCGGAACAGGAGCTTGGACAGGAACCCTAGCTGCTAGTATCCTAGATTTAAACTTTAAAAAAACTGTATTAGCTGTTATGGGCGGAGTTCTATTAGCTGGACTTATTATGATGGCTATTTCCTTCGGTTTATTTGAGGTGATATTTTAATGGAGACTATAGTATATTTAATTAGGCATTCTGAGACTACTTCTAAAAATAACATAAAAAATATTAACAATAATGATGATTATCAAATGAGTCAAGAAAAATTAATTCTATCAGTCAGTGGAGAAAAAAAGGCAGAGAAATTAAGCAAACTAGAAGAATTGCAAAATATTGATGCTGTTTATTCATCCAATTTTGTCAAGTCTATAGAAACAGCCAAATATATTGCTCTTGAAAATAATACAATTATTAATATTGATGAACGCTTAAATGAACGAAAAATAGGTAATATAAGAGAAATGGATTCCAAAGATTTTCATCGCTCACAGGTTAAAAATTTTGACTTTAAACTATCTGGAGGCGAATCTTTAAATGAAACAAAAAAAAGAATGATTGAAGTCATGAAAAACATCCTAATGTTTGAAACAGGCAATAAAGTTGCTATTATAAGTCATAGTACAGCTTTAACCTGCTTGCTTAGCGCTTGGTGTGATATGGGTAAAAATTACAATGATGAAATTATTCTTTCATATAAAGATAGAACAATCGTAGATGGTCATTGGAATGCTCCTATGATGTATAAAGTCATTTTTGATGGTTTAAATGTTATTGATCTCCAATGTATTGAACTCCCTCTTGATTAAATAAACTATAAAATTATAAAAGCTTCAAAAAAAGTTATAGAGATTATCCTTCTATAACTTTTTTATATTCATCTTCTTTAAAACCAGTTAAAACAGTTTTTTCACAAACTAATATCGGCCTTTTTATAAGCATTCCATTTGAGCTAATGAGTTTTAAAATATCATCATCACTCATTTTATCGATTTTACTTTTTAAATTTAATTCTTTATACAATAATCCACTTGTATTGACAAATCTTTTTATTGACAAATTACTTTTTAAATAATATTTTTTTAATTCTTCATAAGTCGGGGGATTGTTTTTTATATCTTGTTGTTCATAAGTAATATTTGCCTCATCTAAAAACTTTTTTGCTTTTTGACAAGTACTACATTTAGGATAATAAATAAATAGCATTCTTATCTTCCTTTCCTAATTTTACGATATCCTTTTAATAAAAAAGGTAAAATTTTATACCAAAAAGGTTTATTTATTAAATCAAATTCACCTACAAATTCTATATAATCTCCTCCAATTTTCCTTTTATATTCATATATACCTGCTAAATTTTTATAACTAGTATGTGGATCTCCTACAACCCCAAACAAATCAGCATATAAATATCCATCGTTATAAGCCTCTTTAATAAACTCGTAATATAGACGATTAACAGTTCCAGTATATGTTGCTACATCATCATTTCCAATATATAAAGACCAAGCCCCAGTTTTTGAATATGTACATATTAAAGACGCACAAGCATATTCTTCTTTATGTTCTTTTAAGACATCTTTAAAGTAGTCAATATCTTTCTGAATCTTTATTTTTCTATCTTCTTTTTTTTCACTTTCTAAATCTTTAGTAAATTTTTCTATTAAATGACTAGGATTAATTTTGACATTATAAATTTTTACATAACCATCTTTTTTTAATTCTTCATAAACATTTTTATAATAGTCATAACTATATTCATTAAAACCATCTTTATTAGATATTAACTTTATTAAATTATGGAAAGTATTTACTTCTTCTGCTAAATATACTTCTAAATCATAATTATAACTGCGTTTAACAGGACGATAAAATGATTTCGAAAATGTTTTTTCTACTTCTTCAAAACTATTATATTTTTCAAAATATGTTCTAAAAGTATATCTTGGTTGATTACCTTCATATAATTTATTAAAGCCTTTATGTTTATAACCTAATTCAATAAAATTATTAAATATATCATAATTGTTAATTCCATTTTCGATTTTTTTAGCCTCTAAATCTATTTCATGGTACATTATTGGTGGATCTAATTTTAAATAAATTGCCTGTTCTTCTTTTAGATATTCCCTCAAGCATCTAGTAAATTCTTCTAAAATCTTCTTATCAGAAAAATCCATTGTAAATCCTCTAGGCGAATAAAAATAACACATATTTAGTGGCGTTTTCTTTTTTAATAATAAAGCTGAAGCTACTAGATTACCATCATCATCTTTTAAACCGACATAACATGGAAGTTGACCACGATTCTTATAACATGCTTGTCCCCAACCATAACTTTGCATAAAATGACTATTAGGTGTTTTCTTTACAAAGTTTTCATACTCATCTTTTTTTAAGTTTTTAATAAATTCCATTATATCACATCCTTTTTTAGTATAACATATATTACTTGCTATATGCTTTATTTTAAAATTTAATATATCTAAAAAATATTTCCTAATAACAAAAAACTATATCAAGCGTAAAAAATACACTTTAAGTTTTATTAAGATTGTAGTATACTTTAAAATGTAGAGACAAGATTGGTAAAAGGAGAGAATTAAAATGAAAGTAGTAATGCTTGGTAATAACACCAAAAAAGAAATAGAAAAAAGGTTGCAGATAGTTGCTTCTGCTGGTAACTTATCTCGTGCTGATGGAACTGTAACTCAAGTCTTAGAGAATCATAAAAGCTATGAAGAAAATTTAAAGCTTGCAAGAGCTATAGTAGGGTATGGACATAAATCCATATCTGAACATGACTATTTAGTATTTGCTCTTGAAAATGTTTCAATGTTACTAGAGCAAATAATTATAGGATACAGATTAACATCATTTACAATTAAATCTAGAAGAAATGTCGACTTTAGAAGTGTTGGAACTTATGTCCCAGACTTTAAAGATGCTAATGACAATGTTCTTCCGAACAATAAAAAGTTACAAGAATTATATAGAAAAAATGCTGAAAAATTATTTAATAAATATGGGGAACTTGTAGATGAAGGTATTCCTGTTGAAGATTGCCGATATTTATTACCTTACACTATTAATGGTAATATTATAATGGGTTGTGACGCTAATGAATTACTTAATATGACTAGTGATATGCTATATGGTGAAGTTTCTAAAATTAGTGAAATTCATGAATTGGGTGAAAAGTTAGCAGAAATGATTAGAAAATATGTTCCGTATTTAGGAAGATCTTTAGATAAAGAAAGAGACAGTATATTTTATGGGGATAAATTTTCTTTTCTAGATAAATTAGTTCCAAATATTAATCACCCTCAACAAGCTCATTTATTAGAAAAGGTTGAAATGACTGATTATACTCCTAATGCAGATTGGAAAGTGCTAGTTAGTGTTTTAATGGCTAGATATCAATATACTTATAAACAAGCTGAAGCAATATTACATGAATTAGGAGATATAAACCCAGATATTAAAAGAGATATAATGAAAGCTCTTATAAATAGTAAGAATCAAAGAGAATTAGAACAAGTAATATTTTCCTTCCAAATGCCAATATCTTTAGCGGTCTTAACTCATATGACTAGACATAGAATGCATTCACTTTTAGTTCCTAAATTCACTAGTATTAATTTTGAAAATATTATCGTCCCAGATACTATTAAAGAAGCACATGAAGAAGAATATCGCGAATTATTTGCAAATAATATGTTACTTATGGAAGAATTTAAACGTGAAGGTGTTAGACCAGAAGACCTAATATGTTTCTTGCAATGCGGTCATGGCGTAAATATCACCACTACGATGAATGCTAGATGTCTAGAATGGATTAGCAGAATGAGATGTTGTAATAAAGCTCAATTAGAACCTAGAAGACTTGCTAATCAAATGGTTGAACAAGCTTCAAAAGTTGCTCCACTTATTGGTGAGGGACTTGGTCCTACATGTAAAGTATTTGGATATTGTAACGAAGGCAAAGACAGCTGTAAAAATAGAGGCGTTGTTATAAAAGCCAAGAAAAAAGAATCATAATTTAAATAGTTAAAATTAAAGGAAAGTATTTACATCTTTATATTATACTTTCTTTTTTTTAATTTTTTTGATAGTATAAGTGGCATAAGTAGGTGATATTCATGATTAATTATAAAATCGTTAATGCAACAGATAAAGATAAAGAGATGTTAACAAGTATCAAACTTGTTACAATGATTGACGACGAAATGGATAAAGTATTATCATCTTCCGAAAAACAAAAAATTAGAAAAAGTGTTTTAAAAAACATAGAATTAACAGGTGACTCTTATAAAATCATTTACATTGACAATAAAATAGCTGGAGCATATGTTACAATTCCTTATGAATTAGGAACTATAATTGATGAAATATATTTATTTGATGAATATCGTAACAAAAAAATTGGTACTAGCATAATAGAAAAGATAAAAAAAGAAAATCAAGAATTATATATTTGGGTTTATAAAAATAACAAGAAAGCCCTAAATTTATTTTTAAGATTAGGTTTCATCCCCATATCTAATGGTCGAACTATGATTTTAAAGTTTGATAAAATATTTAATGCAATTAAGGAAAAAATAAATAATATTAAACTAGGATATCGTGACAAAGATGGAAATCTATATTCTAATTTTAAATGGAATTTTAAAGATATTTTCTATTTTCAAAGTCCTAAACAATTATTAGAAAGTCAAATTGGTACTTGTTTTGAACAAGTCGAATTAGAACGAGATCTTATTTCTAAACTAGGATGTGAAGTAAGAACATACTTTATTTACTATCCTAGTGATACTTATGAACTATCACATGCATTCTTAATTTATAAAGATTCAAAAAAATATTATTGGCTTGAAAATGCTTGGCAAAAGTATAAGGGTTTACACACATATAATACAAAAGAAGATTTATTTAATGACGTTCTAAATAAATTTGTAACTACAATTCCCAAAGGTGATTTTAAAAAAGTCAAAATGTATTTATATGAAAAACCAAGATTTGGAATTAATTATCTTAAGTTTTTTGCTCATTGTATTAATGGCCGTAATATGAAAATAAAGTAACTTTAAGTACTATTTTATTTATTATAATTGTTATAATTCATATGTTATAATAAAGAAGGTGTATTAAGATGAAATTAATTGAAATTAAATGTCCAAATTGCCATTCAAACTTAAATATTAAAGAAAGTAAATCAAAAAAAATTATATGTGAGTATTGTAACACAGAATTTTTGTTAGATGATGATACCAAAATCGTCAAGCATATAATAGAAGGGCAAATAACGGAGGAGCAAGAATTTATTAATGCTCAAACTAATTTAAATATTTTAAAAAATTATGATGAAAGCTATGAATGTTATTTAAAATTATCTAAAAAATATGTTAATAATAAAGATATTTGGTTAGGTTTATTACGAAGTTTAACTCATGACTTTACATATAAATATGGAAGTGAAACTTTTAAAGTAGAATATCAAAAATATTGGAATAATTTTAAGTCTTTAGCATCTCCTAGCGATATTGATATTTATAAAGAAAAATATCACCAATACGATATAAATACTAATGCTAGTGATAAAGCCTCAGACTCAGTTAAAAAAGAAAAATGTTTTTTTATAGCCACGGTCTTTGGCGGATGGTTTGGTCTTCATCATTATTTAAATAAAAACTATATAATGGGTATTGTATACACTTTCTCATATGGTTTATTTGGAATAGGCTGGTTTTACGACATTTACAAGGAAGCAAAAAAGTGGCCAAACTCTAACCAAATAAAAATAACTCGTTACATAATGACTTTCTTCTATCTTGTTATTGGCCTTGCTTTAAAAGATTATTTTATTCCAACTTTTATTCTATGCTTAATTTCTGCCTTTTTAATGTTCAATATTTTTTGGGATTTATTTAATATAAAAAATATTGCTGCCCGTATTTTCATCCCCTTATTTATTTTTTTCGTTGGAATTATAATTGGACCTACTGCTTTACCAGAAAATTTAGAGGGGAATTGGCTTCCAATAGATAATAATACAAATATTGATTATATGATTCTTAAAGAAAATGATACTAAAATTTATATTGATGGAATAGAATATCATTCAACTTATAATAACTATTACAAAGGATTAGTTTTTATTGAAATGTCTACTGAAAAAGACTATAAATTTAAATATGATGATGATACAAAACACCTTTGTTTACTTGATAAATCAGAAAATTGTGTAGGAATGTTTGAGCTTAGTCAAAACTAACTCAACTATAAAATAGGAAGATAATGATGTGAACCTCGTTTAGTAGACATCAACAAAAAATAGTAGATTAAAAAGAGAAAATTATTTTTCTCTTTTTGTGTAAGTTTTTCTCTTTTTCATAGTATTTTTTCTTTTATATTTAAGATTTAAATTACCATTTATCTGTGTTATAATAATTTTAATAATAGGAATAATACACGGTAAGAAGGTGAAAAAAGTGTTAGTTGGTGAAATGAATTGTATTTTGATTTTGCTAAAAAAGATTATAAATGGTGAAGAAATAGACCATAATATAGATTCTTTCTTTTCATCTAAAGATGAATTTATGGAATCAAAAGGAAACCTTTTTACTCTAATATCAATTAATGAAATTTTAAAATTTTATAAAGATAATCCTTCATTCTCCTTGGAAACTTTCTTAAAAACTGGCGCCGTAAACGGTCTTTATAATCAAGAAACACATACCCCCGAAATTGGTTTCATGAAAAACAAAGGAACTAAAAGCTTTTTTGATTCTTTACTAAAAGCCTTCCAAGAAAATGATTATAGTTTTGATAGTAATAATTACTTAAATATTTTTAATGAAGAAATTGCCGTTACTATACCACAAGTATGGCTTTACCGATTAGGTCAAGCTATGAAAAAAGATTCATATGAAAGAATATTTTTTTATAATAAAAATAAACCTAATAGAATTGCTAATAAAGAAGAATTATTAGATTATTTAAGAAAAACTAAAACTTTTATTGTAACTATGTCTTCCAATAAAAAGGGAATGGAAACTAGTATCACTTTTTCAACTTTAGAAGCCAAAATTAATTATGAATTAAAAGGTCGAAAAGAAGTTAAAGTAGAAGATATTATGTCTCTATTTAAAGATTTTGTTCCAGGTGACTACCGTGCTAAAGTGAGCAAATATAAAATAAGTGAAGAATTTTGGTTGATTAGTAAAGCCGAACAATTAGGTAATGTTTTTTATGACGAGTCAATAGAAGTTCAAGAAAAATTTCTTAATAAATGGATGCTAGAAAGAGTGAATTCTTTAAGCTATCAAGACGAAGAAGCTCAAAAATTTATTCTATTATCTGGAAGTAATAAAGAGAATATTGATATAGATGCATTAAATAAAGCCTTAATAATTGCTGGTTTATTTAAACTTTATATTAGACTATTACAAACTGTAAAAATTGATTTATCTGCTATATCTTTAAGGGACTTCAAACTAAAAGCCTATCTTGATGAAGATAGTCAAACAAGAAAAACTGCCCATTCATCTGTTTATAATCTTACAGATTTATCTATAATAACCAAAGAAGCAAAGCAACTATTAATTGAAATAAGTAGTTTAGATGTCATGAAAGATCTTGCCGCCATTAATCAAAAAAGAGCTCGATATGAAGAACTAATATCGATTATTGAAAATAGTAAAAACGGCTCTTTTAGTAACTCTTTTGAATCTAATGATATAGCAGAGCTTGCTTTTGATAATGAAAAAATTATGAAATTAATTGGTCAAGCTGTAGAAAATGGTAGGATATATGTCGACAAAAATGAATTAGTCATTGAACTTTTTGATAAAGATATGACATCTCCTCTTTTTAAGTCTGGAATAAATTTAAACAGATTACTAGATTTTATGTTAGATATTAATTTAAATTTAATGCAAGATGATTTCGGAACTCCATCCAAATAAGATAAGTGTTTCTTCCCAACTTATCTTTTATTTTGAAATTTTATTTGATAAAATATTATGAAGGTGATTTAAGTGGGATTATTTGTAAAAAATAAAAATGATTTTGTATTAAGTAATAATATAACTGAATTTATATCTATTCCATCAGATAATTTATTATCTGACGAAAATTATCATAAACTAAAAGAGTTAATTTATAGTTTAAATATTGATAATGAAGATAAAGCGAATATAATAAATAAAATAAATTCTTTAAGTAAAATAAATTCCCCAAAAGAAAGAACTAAAATAATTAATGAAATAGAAAGTTTTAAAATAAAGTACAATATTATGTGAATTTAGTACTTAAAAGAGGATTTTAGCATGACATTAGAAGAAAAAGAAACCTTAAATAAATTTGTTAATGTTAATGAATCTTTTTTGCTTGCTATTAAAAATAATGATTTAAAAGACTTAGACTTAGTTTTAAAATTAGAAATTGCCTTATTTTATTTTAAAATTAACCA
>CANDCB010000026.1 GCA_947383065.1 uncultured Bacillota bacterium
TTCAAATTTTGTAACGGTATTTTTTTAAATGGTTTAAAAATTAAAATTATATTTGTCCATTCTTTTTGAAAAACCTCTTTATTAACTTTCACATAGCCTTTAGCTGGATCCATTATTAATAAATATCTTTTAGTTATTTTATATATTACAACAAAGTGATTTAATCCTTTTTCAGTTACTATATGTGCAATAGCTGGTAATATAAGATTTTTTTCTTCTAAAGAAATATCTTTTTTACCTATTGCATTAAAACCATACTTTTGAGCTGTTTTAATCAAATTATAAGCTGTTGTTCCTTTACTACCAGTTTTAGTATCTAATCTTAAGATTTCTAAAGGTATGAATCCACCATAATATTTTATAATAGATTCTAAACAACAAATTCCACAATCTTTTATATCTTGTTGTCTTACTACAAAATTCTTCTTCATAATTACCCCCTCACTTATAATTATTATCTACTCACCTCCAATTTCCTTTATTTTTTTAAAACTTTTTTAATTAATAAAAAAAACATAATAATTTATTATGTTATAATTTATAAAAATTATTTTTTATTATTAATATAAACTTCTGGATCCTTATCAGGAATAGTACATTTATCAGTATCTAATAAACAATTAGTACAAGTTGTAAAACTTGAAAAATCTGTCCCATCAAGCAAAGAATCAAAAGCAAAATCTAAAATACCAGGAATACAAAAAATAACCAATCCAGCTATCCCTTGCTTCACAACTTGCATTAAACTAGCTTTAAAATCATCTATTTTTCCACTTACAATAGTCTTAAAAAACACTACCATAGCTGATGCCATTAAAATTAAAGGTACGACAATTTTAACCAAATTAATAATTATTCCAATTATTTTAAAAGTCCTTCTTACTCCCCCATAATCACAGAAATTAATCTTAGAAGTCGTTTCAGCATAAACAACTCCCACGCTTAATATAATTAAAAAAAGAAAAAAGAATAATTTTTTACTCCACTTTTTTAAATTCATAACAAATCACCTAACATTATAATAATATAAATGAGAAAAATAGTAAATTATAAGTATAATTTTACGTGTAAATTAATATTATTTATTAGTAATGGAGGAAGAAAAATGATTAATAAACAAAGTATTTGGTTTACCTTTTTATTTAGTATAATTTTAGTTCTAAGTATCTTTTATGTAACTATGAACGAACAAGAACTTAGCAATTATATCGATTTGCCAGATACAAACGATACAACACTTGTGATAAATGAAAGTACAGAATTAGTGTCTTTAAGAGTACAAAGCGATGAAGAAATTACAGAAACAATAAATCATTTACAAGAAGTATTACTAAGCGAAACAAGCGATTTAGAAAGCAAGAATGAAGCATACAATGGACTTTTAATGATTTCCAACAATAAAAGTGACGAAGAAAAACTTGAAAAAATTATAAAAGATGAGTTTACTTACGAATCTTTTGTTAAAATTAATGGTGAAAACATAACCGTAGTATTAGAAGCTGAAAAACATGATTATAATATCGCCAATAAGATAATTCGTCGTATTGCTACAGAGTTCGATAATAACAAATATATAACAGTGAAGTTTAGTTAACATTCACTTATTTTTCTTCATAAAATATAATAGTAAGAAAGAGAGATTTTATGGAGAAAATACTAACAAAAAGAGAAAGAGAAGTATTTAACTTACTTATTTTAAAATACTCAACTTATGACATCGCTAGCAAACTTAATATTAGTGAAAAAACTGTAAGAAATCATATATCAAATGTTATTCAAAAATTAAATGTTAAAAATAGATCAGCAGCAATTGTTGAACTAATAAAATTAATGGAAATAAATTTATAAACCCTTTCTAGAGGGTTTTTATTCTGAAAAAATTTTTTTTAAATATAATTTTAATAGGTGATTTTTTATGCTAAAAAAATTTACTTTTAAAAAGATTGCTATTACTTCACTTCTCCTTTTGCTAGCTATTATTTTATATAATTACCCTGAAGAAATAAATCACATTAGTGAACCAGAAAACAAAAAAAGCATTGATATATATCTAATTGATAACAACAATTATGTAGCTTTAACTAAAAAAATTATAAATGACTCCGAATCCTCCGATTTAATTGAAAATATTATTAATTCACTAATTATTAATGAAAATAATGAAAATTTACCTCAAGGATTCAAAGCCATAATTCCTGAAGGAACAAAACTAATAGATTATGAATTAAAAGACGGCTTATTAAAAATTAACTTTAATAAAAATTTTTTAGATGTAAGTCAAGAAAACGAAAATAAAATGATTGAAGCTTTAATCTTTTCTTTAACTACTATTAAAGAAGTAAAAAATATAATGATATTCGTCGAAGGTGAGCGCCTATTAAAATTACCAAATTCTAATAAAACACTTGATCTTTATTTAAATAGAAACTATGGAATTAATAAAATTGTAGATATAAATAGTTTTCATGATACAAGTATGGTTACAATTTATTATCTAAGTAAAAATAATGATTATTACTATGTTCCTGTTTCTTATATCAGTAACAATCAAAATGACAAAATAGAAATAATAATCAACAATTTAAAATCAAATAAACTTAACCATACTAACCTTCTTAGTCATTTAAATTATCACGTCGAATTAATGAATTATGAAGCAACAGAACAAGAAGTTTTACTAGATTTTAATGAACTACTTTTAAATAGTGTTTACAATGGGAAATTAAAAGAAGAAGTTAAATATGCTTTAACATATTCGATTCATGATACTTTAGGTATAGAAAATGTCGTCTTTATGGTTAATTCTACAAAAATCGACGAATTTAGACTTGAAAATTAAAATTAACTATTATATAATTAGTTTGTTCCAGAAGTTATGACCTCGTAGCTCAGCTGGATAGAGCAATCGCCTTCTAAGCGATCGGTCAGGTGTTCGAATCACCTCGGGGTCACCACTTTAAATATTAAAAATCCTTAAAAAATAAGGATTTTTTTATGATATAAATTAAATCTAAGCAAAGTTCAACTAATTTGATATTTTATATTTAAATCAATTTAATCTTTTCAGGACTTGCAACACTTTCTCGTGTCAAAATCAATTTTTTATAACTATGAGGATTAATTAACATTTCATGTTCTGCAAAAGATAAGCTACTAATAATAAGATTATTTAAATCACGCATACTTTTATCATGAGCATGAAGCCTATTTAAAATTTCTTCCACATAACTATCATCAGCTACTAAGTCAACTCCAAACTGTCTTTTATATCTCTGCTTTTTTCGTATAAATTCACTTAGTTTACTTTTTAACATAACTTCTTTTTTAAGTTCCCTAGTTAACTCATGATAAGCAAAAATATGTGGAATCCTAGAAATAAGTTCTTTACCAAAATAATCTGAATTCACAATTATATTAGTGTCTAATTCCTCATTTTCTAATGGCCTACTATTAAAACCAACAATTTTTGAAGGCGACACAAAATCGGAAAAAGCTCCCGCAAACACCTTTATAAGCATACTAGTATTAAAATTATAATCACCACTTGGTTTATCAACAAAAAACACATTTCCTTCAATAAATTTTAATAATATAGGAATAACAGCTGCTTTATTATCAGAGCTTGATTTTCCTAACTTATCAAATTCATCAAAAAAGATTAACCCTCTTTGAGCTACTTCTAAATCATAACCAGATGAAACAATTAAAGAATATAAACAATCTTCAATAGACATTCCTTTTATTCCTTGTGGCACTAAATTGGCCGAATTAATTTCTATTAAAGGAATATCTAAATATTCAATTATTGCTTTCATAGTTTCCGTCTTTCCTGTACCAGTTGGTCCTACAAGTAAAATAGCTTCATTTTTTTCACCTGGTAAAGCAGTAAAATTCATAATAATAGTAGTTGCTATTCGCTGTATTTCTTTATCATGACCAAAAACTCTTTCTTTTATATAACTTTCAAGACCAGATAAACTAATATCTCTCATCAGACTATGACTTTTAGCACCTGTCATATTACTAATAGTTGGAGAATCTATCCTCTGATTAACAGAAAATATTTTATCTCCTGAACTTTTGCTAACTTGTTCTTCTTCACCTATACTAGAAGATTCTTCTTTATGAGAAGCATTAATTAATTTTTTCAATTCACCTTTTAATAGCTCTACATCAACAATTTCTAATAAAGATTCTATATCTTGAGTCTTTAAAATAACACGCGAATTTTCTTGATAGCTTAAATATGCATCAGTTATATTTTCATCTAATAATATTTGTAATGGTACTTTTCTTTTAACAACTTGCCCATCTTTAACTTTAACTATTAATATTTGCTCTTGTACCTCTAACCAAAAATATTCTTTAATAAAATTTTCATCATCAATATCATAAAGTACCATTAAATCCTCTTTAGAGTGTACCTCACTTATAACTAACTTTCCATTTATAACATCCTCCGGTTTAACTAATACCTTATGAACTTCTTCATTATAAAAAAAATCATGCGCACAATAACCGTCTATTAACTTAATAGGTAAAAGAATATAAGTATCATCATGAACCTTATGAATTTCATATATAATACCTAAATCTATTCTAAATTCATCCATATTCTTACCGCCTTTTTTAAACGTTATTTATTATATATTAGGCCAAATAAAAATGCAATTATATAAACTGCATTTATTGTATATACTTTTATAAATTAAACGGTCATTAATTCGTCTTCTTTTTCTTTTAACTTATCTTCAACTTTTTTAGTATAATCATTTACCAATTGTTGAACTTCATCTAATAACCTTTTTTCAACATCTTCAGGAATAGATTCATCATTTTTTATATCTTCATTAGCTTCTTGACGTACTTTTCTGATAGCAACTTTAGTATCTTCAGCAATTTGCTTTGCCTGTTTAACATATTCTTTTCTTCTATCCTCTGTCAAAGTAGGAACACTTAAAATAACTGTTTCTCCATTATCCGTTGGATTAATTCCTAAATTAGCTTCTTGGATAGCTTTAACAATATCTTTTAAACAGCCCCTATCAAAAGGCTTTATCATCAAAGTTTTCGCCTCAGGGACAGTTATATTAGCAAGACTTTGTATTGGAGTTGGGGTACCATAATATAAAACCATAATTCCATTTACCATTGCTGGATTCGCACGACCTGCTCTAATACTACTTAATCTACTATCCATTGTTTCTAAAGCATGCATCATTTTTATTTCGATATCACTATCAATCATTTCTTATTTCTCTCCTTAATGTCTTAATTATAAAACATATTTATTATTTATTCAAATAGTATTTATTTATAGCTGCATTTACTTCATTATAAAAAGCAACTTCCCTTTCAATAGTCCAATAGCTATCAATAGAATCAGTATTTTTCATCGCTACTGTTTCTGTATTATAATATTTTACTTCTCCACGATCCAATATATAAAAACTAGGAGCTAAAAGATTACTTTTATTATCATCCGTTACAGTAAGATAACCATTTAATAAATCTCTAATTTCATAATAATTAGAATTCCTTTGATTTTTATCATTACTAAGATCATAATAAAATACTTTATCTATAGCTTTATCTTCTATAATCTTATTTAATTCTTCGATATATTTTATAGAATATGGAGATGTACTACTGCCAATAAATATTAAATTTTTACCATCCTTTAATAATGATTTTAATATTCGACCACGAACTACCTCGTAAACATCACTTTTAATACCAATATAATAATCATTAATAGTTAAAACTTTAGGTTCACTATTCCCAGCATATTTTTCACTTAAATATATAAATGAAATAATCATAATTAAAAATAAAACACCATATATTACTTTCCTTAAAATATTTTTTGTCTTATCATTCATAAATTTCACCTTTAAGCCTTTATATTTTTAATTATAACATGTTATAAGAATATTATTAAAGATTTAAAAAGACACTTGTCAAAAAGTGTCTAATTTTAATTATTAATTTGAGCCATTACTTCCTCGGCAAAGTTATCTTGACGTTTCTCGATTCCTTCGCCAACAGTAAACATGGTCATACCAACTAATTCTCCTCCATTGTTAGTTACGTACTTAGTTACATCGATGTCTCCATCTTTAATAAATGCTTGCATAGAAAGACAAATTTCTTTGAAATATTTATTTAATCTTCCTTCAACCATTTTTAGTGCTATATCAGCAGATTTTCCTTCGTTCATTGCTTGTTCCTTAAGTACTTCTCTTTCACGAGCAATAACTGTTTCTGGAACATCTTCTTTAAAAACATACTTTGGCTTCATAGCTGCAGCTTGCATTGCAACATCTTTGGCAACCTCACTATTAGCACCTTTAATAACTGTTAAAACAGCTATTTTACCACCCATATGTAAATAAGAACCAAAATTTTCATCATCATTCTTAGTTACAACAGCAAGACGACGAAAATCTAATTTTTCTCCTATTTTAGAAGTTTTAGCAATAACTAAATCCTTTATTGTTCCTTCTCCATATGGTAATTCATTTGCTTCTTCTATTGTTTTAGCATCACTATTTAAAATAGTTTCACCAACTGTTTTAATAAGTTCTTTAAATTCTTCATTTTTACTAACAAAATCAGTTTCAGAATTTATTTCAACCATAACAGCTTTATTATCCTTAATAAATATTTCAGCTAAGCCTTCAGCTGCAATTCTTGCCTCTTTCTTTCCAGCTTTAGCAATACCTTTTTCACGTAACCAATCAATAGCAGCTTCAAGATTGCCATCACATTCTGTCAATGCTTTTTTGCAATCCATCATTCCCGCACCAGTTTGTTCACGTAATTCTTTTACTAAGCTTGCACTTATCATTTTATTGCCTTCTTTCTTTAATATATTACTCGCTTAAAGATGCAATTAATTCATCTTTTTTCATGCTTGAATAACCTTTAATACCAGCATTTTTAGCAATTGTTTTTAATTCAGCTAAAGTTTTAGCACTTAAATCTTCACTTGCTGTTTCTTCGATTGTTTCATCTTCCAAAACTTCAGTTTCTTCTAAAGATATTTCTTCATTTTTATTAGGTACTTCTACTTCTTTTATATCTTCATCATGTTTTTTTGGAGATTTAACTTTACGATCATCTTCTGTAACATAATCAATAATTTCTCCACCATTTGCTTCAGCAATTGCATTTCCCAAAACACCTAAAACAACCTTAACAGCTCTAACAGCATCATCATTACCTGGAATTACAAAATCAACATCATCAGGATCACAATTTGTATCAACTATACCAAATATTGGAATATTTAACTTTCTTGCTTCTCTAATTGCGTTAATTTCTTTCTTTGGATCAACAATAATTAATGCTTGAGGCAATTTATCCATAGAACGAATACCACATAATAATTTATTTAACTTGTCATATTCTTTCTTTAATTCAATTACTTCTTTTTTAGGTAACACTTCAAAAGTCCCATTTTTTTCCATATTTTCGATTTCTTCTAAACGTTTAACTCTACTTCTAATAGTACGGAAGTTTGTTAAAGTTCCACCTAACCATCTTTCAGTTACATAATATGAATTAGTCCTTAAAGCAGTTTCCTTTGCAGCTTCTTGAGCTTGCTTCTTTGTTCCAACAAAAAGGAATGTTCCACCATTTACAGCAATGCTATTAATTTCAGCATATGCTTCCTCAATCTTCCCTAATGTTTTTTGCAAATCAATAATATAAATGTCATCTCTTGTTGTATAAATATACTCTTTCATTTTTGGATTCCATCTTTTTGTTTGATGTCCAAAATGAACTCCAGCTTCTAATAAATAACTTAATGAAACTACGGCCATAAAATTTTTTCCTCCTTCGTTATACTTCTGGTTGCTTCTTCTTTAGTATTCACCTCTTTTGGCACTTGAATACTAAATCCACAATCCATGTTTATTTGCTTTTAAAGCCGCAACTATTGTATCAAAAAAAAAGCCTTTTAACAAGACTTTTTTGCACTTTTTTTCATTTTAAACTATTGAGTAAGCTTATAAGATTTTGGAACTAAATTAAATGAAGCAACACATTGATTATTTTCATTTAAAACTGCCCCATCTGGAACATCACAAATAAGTGTCATATCTATAATTTCTGAAAAAGGTTTTGTACTTACTTCACTAATACCTAACAAAGTTGCTCCTTGAATAGTTTCTGTCTCACTTAATGCTGTATTTAAAGTAACATCAGAATAGTCTCCACTTGCTCTTTGTTCAACTATTTTAACTAACTGACCCTTACCTTCTTTATAACATAAATTACCAGCCAACGTATATCCTTCTACTGGCATATAAACTACTGCTCCCCCATATGAAACTTCTATAGCTGGTAAAACATCACGAGTCGCAATATCATATGTTAAAATTGCTACATTAATACCATTTTCTGTATAATATTCATCTAAAACTTCACAATATTTAACATTATTAGCCAACAATTTCTTAACTAAAATCTCTCCTGAACCATAATTAACATCATAAGCTTTATTAATAAGCGTTGCTTCTGGTAGAGAACAAAAACCATCTTGATCGGTATATTCCTTAACTAAATTAGTTATTCTTGCATTTTCTGTAAAATTTTTAAGAGGACCATAACCAAAATAAGCTCCTGTACCAACATAAGCTCCTACTCCTAATAATCCTGCTAAAACAAGAGCACTAA
>CANDCB010000027.1 GCA_947383065.1 uncultured Bacillota bacterium
TCCACCGTAAATTATAATAAGAAAAACTGCGGTCATTATAATAGATGATAACAACTTTTCATTTCCAAAAGTTTCTAAAATAAATGAACAAAATTTTATCCCAAATATTGAATGAATTATCGCTATCAATAATGGAAAGATAAAAAATATTGCTATCTGATTAAATAAAGCCTTATTAATCATTTTCTCATCAGTGCCTATTTTTCTTAACATCTTAAATCTTTCTTTATTATCACTACTCTCTGATAACTCTTTTAATGCTAAAATAGCTGCACTTGATATAAGAAATATTATTCCTAAATATAAGCCTATAAATGTTACTAAAGCTCCCAAACCAATACTTGCTTCAGCAATCATTAATTTAGTTGTTAAATTAATAGGATAATCAGATATTTCTTTATGATTAGAAAGCTTATCTATTAAACTTTTTTCTTTCTTTAAACGTTCTTCCTTTTCCCTAACATTATAATTCCCAATTAAATAATTTCTATATAAAGATGATTCTAAGATAATGTCATCCGGAACAATTATTATTCCTGAATTAGTATGATTACTAGATATATCGACAAATCCACTTTGACATTCATTATATTTAGGCTTTAAAGTATGATTAAAAATATTAATTTCTTCATTATCATTTAAACTTATATTTCTTATATTAACCATAGATTCAAAATCAGCTATTACAATATATTCATCACTATCTAAAGTAAAAGTTTCTTTACCATAAAAGCTAGCTAAATTATTATATTCGCTTAATTTAACAATATCTTCTGGAGTATCATATCTTAAAAAAAGATATTGCTCTGAGACTTCCTCAAGTTTTTCACCTAATGTATCCTTTAAAGTAAAATCTTTACTTCGATAAATATTAATATTAACAAAATCATTTGAAAAATCCAAATAATCTATATTAAGTTTTTCTAGCTTTTCTTGAACTGTTAAATTAGCATTATTTATTTTACTATTATCAACTTCTTTATTATTTCCATCCATATTTGTATTAAAAGCAAAATCAGCAGGAGCTAAAACATCTAAATTAGCTGTCATTGAATTTTTTAAACATAAGGAACTTGATAAAATACAAATTGTAACAAATAGCATTAAACATATTATAGTCATCTGTAAAACAGTTGTATTGATTTTACTACTAATTTGTCTTAAAGTAAAACTATTCAAGCCTTTATAATAATACTTTTTATTACTTTGACAAATTCGTAATAAAAGACCTGATAATGACCAGAAAATAAAGAAAGTAGAAATAACTCCCATAATAATTGGTTTAAATATTTCATTAGCATTTTGAATATCACTAACACCAACAGTAACAATATAATAAGCTCGACTTAAAACTAATACCGCTATTATAAAAATAATTGTACAAAGATAAGGATTTTTTAAATGAACAGTTTCTGATACCTTACTAGAATGTAAAAGTTCTATTAAACGACAACGACTAATATTATAGGTATTAAATATCATTACCAATAAATACATTATTCCAAAATATAATAAAGTTTTAAAACAAGCATCTAACGAAAAAATAAATTCAAATTTTGTCATATCAGCTTCAAACATACTTGAAACTAACAAACTCATAAGCTGTGATAAAAATACGCCAATACCTAATCCAACAATTAAAGAAATTACTCCAATAATAAGGGTTTCAATAAATAAAATCATTGAGATTTTACGTTTACTCATTCCAAGAGTCATATATATACCAAATTCTTTATTTCGTCTCTTTATTAAAAAACGACTAGCATATATAATTAAAAATCCTAAAATAAAAGAGACAAAAACACTAACTCCTGATAACATATTAGTCATTAATTTTATTATTTCCATAGTTGAAGATGTTACATCTAAAAGTACTGTTTGACTATCAATAGCATTAAAAACATAAAATATAGATACACCTAAAATTAAAGTAAAGAAATATATAGCATAATCTTTAAAACTTTTCTTAATATTTTTTAACGATAATTTACAAAGCATCATTTAAATCCCCACCTAATAAAGTTACCACATCAATTATTTTGTCAAAAAATTCTTTCCTCGTATCATTACCTCTATTTATTTCATTAAATATCTTACCATCCTTAATAAAAATAACTCTTGAAGCATAAGAAGCTGTAAAAGCATCATGTGTAACCATAAGAATAGTTGCTTCTAATTCTTTATTTAAAAAATTAAAACGTTCTAATAACATTTTTGAGGATTTAGAATCTAAGGCCCCTGTAGGTTCATCAGCCAAAATAAGTTTAGGATTAGTTATTATTGCTCGTGCTGAAGCTACTCTCTGTTTTTGTCCACCACTCATTTGATAAGGATATTTTTTTAACACATCTTTAATATTTAAATCCTTTGCCACTTTTTTAACTCGTTCATCTATTTCATCACTTTTTATATTCAAAATAGATAAAGCTAAAGCAATATTTTCATATGCCGTTAACGTATCTAAAAGATTAAAATCTTGAAAAATAAAGCCAAGTTCTTCTCTCCTAAATTTATTTAAATTATTCCCTTTTAATTTTGTAATGTCATTATCTCCAACATATATATGACCACTAGTTACTCGATCTATTGTTGATATGCAATTTAATAAAGTTGTTTTACCACTACCGGATGCTCCCATAATAGCAACAAATTCGCCCTTTTCTACTTCAAATGATACATTATCAATAGCTTTCGTTAAACTAAAACGACTTCCATAATATTTTTCTATTTTTTGAATTCTAAGAATTTTTTCCATTCTTTTTCCTCCTCAAGATAATTATAATTTTTTTCATCTTTTTTTACCATCGTTTTACTTTTCAATATTATTACAATTTTGTAACATTTAAAAACCCTATTTTCTAAATAAGGTTTATTTAACTTTTAATAACATCATAAAATTCATTCTTAGAAAATATTATAGTAACTTTAGTATATTCTTTATACTTTGATTCTATATTTATTTGATGTCCTAACTTAGAACACAAATTCTTAGATATATATAGTCCCATCCCTGTTGATTTAGAAAACATTCTTCCATTTTTTCCCGTAAAAGTTTTATCAAATACTTTAGGTAAATCAGAAGATTCTATACCTATTCCATTATCTAAAACTACTAATTCAATAGTCTCTTTATTATTAATAGCATATATTTTTATATAAGCATCTTTTTTCCTTCTATATTTTATACTATTATTTATAATCTGATTAAGAATAAATAAAAGCCATTTAGAATCCGTACAAACTTTATAATTAACATCAGAAACTAACAAATCTATATTATTTTCTAATAAATCATTTTTATTTTTTAATAAAACATTACTGATAATCTTAGCCAAAGAATTTTCTTTTATTAAATAATCTTTCTCTGCTGATTCTTGACGGACATAATA
Source organism: uncultured Bacillota bacterium (assembly GCA_947383065.1). Next base: position 3,390 of record CANDCB010000027.1, read on the forward strand.
TAAAACTTGTTCCACATAATTTTCAATCTTCCTAATCTGCTCTAAAATCTTCTTATCAAATTTATCATGATGATTATGTGCCATCAAAACAAGAGAAGCAATAGGAACTTTAACTTCATGTATCCACATTTCTACATATTCTTTAAAATCCTCAGTTTGATTAACTAATTCTTTAACATTTTCACCCATCGACTTATTGATTTCATAAAGAGCCTGAAAAACAAGTTCTCCTTCATAAAAATTCGGTTTTTCCATAGTTTCTAAAACCAAATATGCTTTATCTAAATAAGAAATATTACTAATTAAATTACCATAAAAACTTTTTTTACGTAAAAAATCAATAATCAAAATAGTAAAAACAAATAAAGTTAAAAGTAAAAAAATATAAATAATCACTTTTATATCAAGTTTATAAGCTAATAACAATAAAGATATAAAAAATAACATAAAAATAAATAATACCAAAACATAAACTTTATCTTTTAAATACAACCAAAATTTCATGATAAAATATAACCTATCCCTTTACGCGTTTCAATAACATCATCAAGACCTAAACTTTTTAATTTATTACGCAGACGACTAATATTTACCGTTAAAGCATTATCATTAATATATTCATCATTATTCCAAAGATCAGTCATTAATTCATCCCTTGAAACAATTCTATTTCGATTATTTAAAAGATAATTAAATATAATCATTTCATTTTTTGTTAAAATTATTTCTTCATTATTCCTTTTTATAATTCCTTTTTGCATATTAATAATTAAATCTTTATAACTAACAACTTCACTATTATTTTCTAATCTTTTAAATATAGCATTAATTCTTAGTAAAAGTATTGTTGGATTATAAGGTTTTGTAATATAATCATCTGCTCCATAAGACATTGATAATACTTCATCAATTTCCTGAAAACGACTAGTAACCATAATAACTGGAGTATTTAACTTCTTACGAATATTTTGTAATAAGATTTCTCCATTCATATAAGGAATATTAATATCTAACAAAATCAAATCTGGCATAATTTCTTCTATTTTATTTAGTGCATTTAAAAAATCATCTAAAATTATCGCTTCATATCCAGAAGTATTTATTATATTAGCTAACTCACTACATATTACTTGATCATCTTCAATAATTAAAATCCTTTTCATAAAACTTTCTCCTTTTTAAAACCTTAAACTACTTATTATGATAATTTTCACAAAATAAATTAAGTCCCCCATCAAGCAAAATAGTAGTTTTTTCTATTACACTATTAGGATCTTCAACCATTCCATCATAAACCCAATCTTTTAAAGTTCCAATTAAAACATTTTTATAATAATTAGCTAAATAACTTTTATTTTCCTCACTAATATTTTTCTTACTTGTTAACTCATCAATAACTTTTGTCATAAACTGATTAATTTTATATTCGATAAAATTTTGAAAATAATCTTTCGCTATCGAATTATAGGTTTTAATAACTAACTCCTTATTACTTTTAACATAAGAAAAAATACATAGATAATACTCTTGCCATGAAAGATTTGAAAAATCATCAAAATCTTTTAAAACTTCATTTTTATATAACCATTTTAATAAATCATATATATCTTTAAAATGATAATAAAAAGTTTGCCTTTTAATCCCACATAAAGAAGTTAAATCACTAACGGATATTTGCGCTAGATCCTTTTCTTTAATTTGCACTTTTAAAGCTTCTGCTAAAGCTTTCTTAGTTAAACCAGACACAAATTCACCACCTACTTTATCTTATAAATCTTCTATTTTTAAACCTGTATTTATTTTACTTAAAACCTTAGGTTTTATATGTTTATAAAAATAATCTAAAATTAATTCCTCATCTTCCTTTGTTTTTTCTTTTGGTAATCTTCCCAATAAACACTTTGACTCCCAACTTTTAGCAGATAATCCATTTCTTAATAATTCTTCTTTTAATACCTCATCGTCATCCAAATTTAAAACAGGAAATAATAAACTAATACCATACTCTCCTGCCAAACGTTTTAAAGCTTCTATCATTGGTAATTGTTCAATCATAAAACTTTGACTAACTCGGGCTCCTTCTGCAATATACTTAAAGCCATGTTTTTTAGCATACAAAATAGCTTCAGTATACATTGCCATTCGACAAGCTAAACATCTTATTTCTGAATCTAAATTAGCTCCCTCTAAATTATCTCCATATAATTTCTTCCAATGCTTAAAATAAATTTCAAAATAAATAGAAATCGAAACAGCTTTATTTGTGCTTAAAAAAGTAAAGCCCTCTTTTCCAAGAAATGTTTTGCAAAAAGTCAAATAAGGTTTATCAACATCTCTCATAAATCCATTATCAAAATGAATAAAATGAACATTATATCCTACATTATGTAATCTTAATGCGGCTAATGTACTATCCTTCCCTGCTGAATATAATAATAAAACATCTTTATCACCTCTTTTTTCATGATATGGTTTCAAGAAAATTAATAATTCTTCACTCACTTGAGTAACATCAAAATTAAAAAAAACTGGTTCTTCATCATCATCATTAAATTCTCTTTCTTTAGCTAATTTATCAATTCTTAATAGTTCTTCATAACTATATAAACATAAATTACCAGGTAGATTACAAAGATTAAAATCAGCTATTTCTTTCAATGAAGGATTATAAAATAAATCTTTATCCAAATCATAAAAAATTAAATCATCACTCATTTCATAATAAAAATCAGGTGTAAAAGTTTCAAAGACTTCTAAGCCTTCTACATAATTAAAACCTCTTTTAGCTTCATATAAATCATTTAAAAAGCCATGACATAATAAAGGAATAAAAATATCAACATTATGAAAACCACTTCTAGAATGATAAGGTGGAATAGAAATAAAATCAATTCTATTTTGCCATTTTTGACAAATATATTTTCCCTTATATTTTATAATTAGATTAAAGACTTTCATATAACCACCCTTTTTTATTTTATCACAAATATTTAAAGAGCAAATAAAAAAGAGAAAACTCTCTTAATCTATTTTATCTTGAATTTGATCTAACCCTAATTTTGAAGTTTCCTTAACTCCAACAATTTTATAGTTATTAAATATTTCTTTTATTTCATCTTTAACGCTTTTAGTGCTATCTTTTAAAAATGTAAATTCATATGTTTTATTTTCACTAATATCCTCTTTAAAATCTTTTACTATAACTGTATCAACTGCCCCTTGATATATTTTTAAAGTTAAATAAAATGAATTTTCTTCCTCATAAGGTGTTTTATTTAAAACTGTATAGGTTCTAGTAAATGTTTTACTTGGCAAAACTTCTTCCTCGTTTGTTTCATTATCAATCATTTGCTTTTCATAATCAATTTTAATACTTCCAATACCACCTTCTACTTTTATTTTATTTTCTCCAGTTCCATAAGTGGTTTCAGATTTAATATTTTCTCCAGCTATTTTTATATTACCTAAACCTTTTTCAGCTAAAATATTATAATCTTTTTCTTGACCAAATAAATTTATATCTAACTCCCCAATTCCAGCTTCAATTTTACTATTACCAAGTACTTTTGAATTTATTTTAGCATGACCAACACCTATTTCAAGATTTAAATTATTTAAAGTCCCATCTTTAATAAGAATCTCACCAGCTCCGCCTTCGATTTCTGCCTTTTTAGTTACATAAAGATTATCAATAACCACTTGACCAGCTCCTAAAGTCAAATCAAGAATATTAGTTTGTAATTTTTCTATTTTAACTTTTCCTGCTCCAGTTTCAATAGAAGCTTTTTCTAATATAGTTAATGAAGGAATATAGACGGTTACTTGACTATTAGTATGATGTTTAAACCAATGATGCTTCTTTTCTTCTATACGATAATAATTCTTGTCTTGTTTTACCGTAACATATTTGTTATTTGTTTCAACACCAAAAGTAGTACCTTCTTCAATCGTTAAATTAGCAGAAGCCAAATCAATTATTAACTCTTTAATAGCAAAACGTCCATCAACTTGCAAAGGCTCCTTAGTAGAAGTATAGTATTCTTCATCGTCAAAAATATAAAAAAAACTAGTTAAACATGAAAACACTACCACAACTATATTAATAATTAAATAAATAGCAAAAGCTATAGCAATATATTTTATCACCTTTTGAACATCACTCATTTTATCTCAACTCCTCCAAATATACACGTTGCATTAATATAAATGGTCTTATTCTTTTCATTGATTACATTATTTGTTTGATTAGATACCCCACCAAAAATAGGAGTTGATGTCACCTTAATATTTACATTTTCTGGTGCTATTATTTTTATCCCACCAAAAACTGCACAAGCATTTATAACTACATCATCTAAAATCTTTGCTTTCGTTAAATCACACTTAATTCCTGCAAAAACAGCATCCAAATTACAACCATTAAATTCTTCTTTTTCCGTTATATTGATATCTTGTCCTCCAAATGTAGCACAATATTCTGTATCACTTGTTTTATTTATTTTTTTTATTTCATCCCTTATCTTAGAATTCAAAGTATCTTTAAAAATAATTGATAACCCAATAATAACTAAGATAATTGGAAATAATAATTTAATAATTGTTCCATATCTTAAATGACCACGGGCAGCACAAAATAAAGCAATTCCAATAGCTAATCCTATCAAATCTCCTGTTTTATTTTTAGAAGATAAAACCCCAATAAAAGAAGGAATTATTATAAATAAAGTCCACCAACCTCTAAAAAATATATTAATATTTGTAATCCCCAGTGTATTTAACCCAAGAATTACTCCTACCACAACTAAAACCACGCCCCATAAAACATTACTTACTTTTTTCATAAACTTTCTCCTTATATTCATTATAAAACATATCTTCTCATTTTTATAGATTAATTTTATTATTACTTTAAAATATTAAAGCTCAATTATTAAATTTTTTATTAAATTATATATCTTATCTTCTTCTTTATGATAAAATTAAAGTGGTGATTAGATGATAAATACAGGTTATTTATTTAGTAATAATAGAAAACGATTATTTATTAATACAAGCCTTGGTCGCTGTGCTAACTGCTCTTTTTGTTACTTACCATTACTTAATTATAAAAAAGGAAATGAAATTAATAACTATGTTAATCATCAATTTATTATAAAAGAACTAAATAAATGGAAAGATTTTAAAGAAGGTCCTGATGGAACTCTAATCTCCTTTGGTTGTTTTTCTGAATGTTTTGATAAAAAAAGTAAAAGAAACCATCTATTTAATTAAATATTTTTTAAAAAAAGGAAAT
>CANDCB010000028.1 GCA_947383065.1 uncultured Bacillota bacterium
ATTTGAAAATAGCATGATACCAGTAGCTGAAGTAACAATTATTTTCTTTTTCATGTTTTCCTCCTTAACATACTTATAATTATAGCAATCCTCATGATAAAATACAAGATAAATTAAGTGAAATACTATTCACATAAACATAAATTTAACCATACAATATAAGTGAAAAGAAATAAAAAGGAGGATGGTTTATGAATAATTGCTGTAACAATAATTTAGGTCCTGCTATTATCTTAGTTCTATTCATACTATTAATTATCATAGTAGGGGCTTATATTTAAGTTAATAAAGAAAAAGAGTAAAATATTTAATAATTCTCTTATAATAATTAGTGTATATATTTTAATTATGATTATACTGTGTAATTTTATTTTCTGTTAAGGTAAGAGTTAAAAACTCTTTTTTCTTTTGATTTTATAGATAGTTTTAGTTATAATTAATATGGGTATGGTGATATTGATGGCAAAGAAAAAAAAGACATCAAAAAAACAAGAAAAGAAAGAGTTTAACTATAGTCCTGAGTTAATAGGTATAGTGTTAATTATTATAGGATTAATAGGTTTAGGTAAATTTGGAATTGTAGGAACTTTAGTAAAACAGTTTGCAATGTTTTTAGTTGGTGAATGGTGGTTTACTATTTTGTTTTTATTACTATTCTTAGGTTTTTATATGATTTTTAAAAGAAAATTACCGAGCTTTTTTGACTCAAAGTTGTTAGGTGTTTATGTATTAATTTTGGTTGTTTTAGTAACTGCCCATTTTGGTTTTATTAATAATTATGCTCCTAATGATATTATAAGTGCTACTAATAGTAATTATCAAAGTAGAATTGGAACAATGAGTGAAAGTTCTAGTATTTTATCTAGTGGTCAAAAAAGTATAAGTATTGGTGGGGGAATAATAGGTGCTGGTTGTTCTTATGCTTTGGCAAATCTTTTTGGTAAAATTGGAACAATTATAGTTTTGATTGCTTTAACTATTCTCTCTTTGGTTATGTTATTTGATGTAAATTTAAGTGATATTTTTGGTAATGTAAAAAATAAATTGGTTGAATTTAAAGCATCTAGGGCTAGTGACGATGATGAAGAAGATGATGTTGATGATTATGGGGATGAGATTGTACATGTTGATAATGTAACAAAAATTCCAAATGATGACATAGAAGTAGGAAGACCTATTACGCCAGTAATGGTAGCTGAAAGTATTAAAGCTAAAGAGTCTTTAAGTGATACACAAGTTTTAGAAAAAGAAATGCCTTTGACTGTTGCAACGCCAAAGGGAATGTATACTTTGCCTAGTATAAATATTTTAGATGAGATTCCTAAAAATAATAAAACAAATAATGAATTTACAAAGAGTAATAAAATTATTTTGGAAAGAGTATTAAATGATTTTCAAATAAAAGGTAGTGTTGTTGAAATTCATGTCGGACCTGCTGTAACTCAATATGAGGTAGCTATTCCTAGTGGAACTAAGGTAAGTCGTATTTTAAGTATAAATAAAGAGATAGCTTTAGCTTTAGCAGCTAAGGATGTTAGAATAGAAGCACCAATACCAGGAAAGAGTACTGTCGGAATAGAATTGCCAAATCCAACTATAAATGCAGTAAAAATACGTGAGGTATTAGGTAATGTTCCAAAGGATCAAGAAAAATCTAAGATTTTAGTATCACTTGGAAAAGATTTAATGGGTAAAGTTCAAACGGCTGATATTTCTAAGATGCCTCATTTGTTGGTGGGAGGTTCGACTGGTTCAGGTAAGTCAGTATGTATTAATAGCTTTATTGCTTCAATTTTAATGCGTTATCGTCCTGAAGAAGTTAAATTAGTATTAGTTGATCCTAAAAAAGTTGAATTGTCAAATTATAATGGTGTACCACATTTATTATGGCCAGTAGTTACAGACCCTAAAAAAGCAAATACGGCTTTACAAAGAGTAGTTGCAATGATGGAAGATAGATATGAAATATTTAGTGAAAATGGTGTAAAGAATATTGCAACATATAACGAGATGGTTGAAAAAGAACGTCAAGCAGATCCAACAAGTACGAAAGAAAAAATGTATTATTTGGTAGTAATAATTGATGAGTTAGCTGATTTAATGTTAGTTGCATCTAAAGAAGTTGAAGATTCAATTATGCGTATTACGCAGATGGCTCGTGCTGCGGGAATTCATTTGATTGTTGCAACACAAAGACCAAGTACAGACGTTATTACAGGTGTTGTTAAAGCTAATATTCCATCACGTATATCATTTGCTGTTGCTTCGCAAATTGATTCAAGAACAATCCTTGATTGTGCTGGAGCTGAAAAATTATTAGGTAAAGGTGATATGCTTTATTTACCAATGGGTGAAAATAATCCAAGGCGTATTCAAGGATGTTTTATAACTGATGATGAAATAGAAAGAGTAATAAAATATGTTTGTGGTCAACAACAAGTATCTTATGATGATTCTTTAAATAAAGCAATGGAAGAAGAACATAATCCTGTATCTGGTGATAAAGAATCATTTGATGATCCTTTATATGATGAAATATATGCTTTTGCAGTAGAAACAGGAAAAATAAGTGCTTCATTAATTCAAAGAAGATTTAGATTAGGATATAATCGAGCAGCAAGAATAATTGATTTATTAGAAGAACGTGGTGTAATTGGTCCACAAAATGGTAGTAAACCACGTGAAGTTTTATTAGGAAAAGGAGAGCCTACGGGAAGTTAGGCTTTTTTATTTTGTTTTCTTTACATTAATAAATTTTAATTATATAATGAGCTTGAAGGTGATTAAGTGAAAAAAATAATGATTGGATTATTTATATTATTATTTTTTACAGGATGTAATAACCAAACTAAGAGTACTGATAATATTGATTTTTTGATGACTTATAATGAAATCGATATTAAACCTGGGACTTTTTTTAGTAATGTTTTTGTAAATTTAGGTGAATATAATAATAAGAGAGTTGAACCAAGTTCTTATTATGAAGGTGAAGCTTCTATCTATGAATATGATAATTTTGAAATTGAAACTTATGTAGATAAAGATATAGAGAAAATTTATTCAGTTATAATAACTAATGAAGAACAAGGGACAAATGAGGGAATTAAAATTGGTGATTCGGTTAAAAAGATGGTTCAGATTTATGGTAAAAATTATTTGAAGCCTATTGATAATATTTATGTTTATACTGTTAATAATACTAATATTACTTTTACGATAGAAAATGATATAATTATAGGGATAATGTATCATTTGGTTTAAAGAATAAAGGGATTGATTTTTATGAAAGATATTTTAAATTATAGACGAAAGATTTTTTATTTTATTTTAACAGGAATGAGTATTTTATTTTTTATATTAAGTATTTTTGTTATTGTTTATGATTATATATCTATTAAGGGTTCGGTTTATATCTCATCAAAAATAATTTCTTTAGAAAGTAATACTGAAGCTTTGGTTAAATATATGGTAAATAATAAAGAGTATACAAATACTGTTACTTTAAAACGTGGAAGTACTTTAGGAGTAAATGATACTTTAAAAATAAGAGTAAGTATAAAAAAACCTTTATTGGTTGTTAAAAAACATACTTTAATTTATATTTTTTCTTTTATAGCTAGTATTATTTTATTTTTATTAAGTTATAAAAAAAGTAAAGCTTATATTTTGAAAGATAAGAATATAAAGAATTTGAAGACGACAGGAATATATATTGTAGCAACTATAACTGATATATTAATAAATAATGCCTCATTAAAGTATAAAGGAAATAGTCCTTATAAATTACGTTGTAAGTATTTAAATCCTGTTAATAATCAAGTTTATACATTTGATAGTGAAGATACTTATAATAATTTAAATGAAGTATTAGCGAAGTATGGAACTAAAGGAGTTGTTGTTTATTTAGAAAAAGATAATCCTAGTAATTATTTTGTGGATTTAGATTCGTTGATTCCGCATTTTAATTTAATAGATCCTATAGAGTTTATGAAGACAAAGGAAGCTAATGGTAATCAAGAAAGTAATGTTAATAATCAAGTTAAGGATAATAATCTTGATAATACAAAGGAAAATGAAGATTCTTTAAATAAAAATTTACAAAAAAGTGATAATAATAAATAAAAGAAATTAAAGATAGGAAAAAATTATATATGAAAATAGGGAATATTAATATAAAAAAGGGATATTTAATTTTGTTTGTGATTATTTGTCTAATTCTTAATTTTATTTTAGTTACTACAGTATTAATTCCTAGTTATAAAGAATATAAAGAGCGAAAAATTTATGAAGAACAGTTAAAAAATGCTACTATAATTGTTGAATTAAAGGATAATTTAACAGTGCCTTTTTATGATGATGTGAGAATAAGTGATTTTATTTTAAATATAAATGGTGATATAATAGATAATTATAAAATTGATACAACAAATTTAGGTGAAAATATTGTAGATTTTAAATATGTAAATGAAGAAGATATTATAATTCCTTATAGTTTTAAAATAAATGTTATTGATGATATTGCACCAGTAATATGGCTTGGAAATAGTTATTCAGTTACTACTTTATATGATGGTGATTTACTTGAAGATATTGTATGTGCTGATAATTATGATGATAATCCTAGATGTGAAATTATCGGGGATTATGACACAAAAGTTGAAGGGACTTATGATTTAGTTTATAAAGCAATTGATTCTTCAGATAATGTTACTGAAAAGAAGTTTAAATTAAAGGTTGTAGAACCTAGTTCTAAAAATAATAAGCCTAATAATTCTAAACCTAGTTATACATATTTTAATGATGTTGTTACTAGTTATAAAAAAGATAATATAAAAATAGGAATAGATGTTTCATCTTGGCAAGGTGATATTGATTTTGAAGCGGTAAAAAAAGCTGGGGTTGAATTTGCTTTTATAAGAATAGGTAGTACTAAAGGAATTAATGAAGATTATTTTTTGGATAAAAAGTTTATTCAAAATATTGAAGGATTTAAGGATGTGGGAATTCCAGTAGGGATATATTTTTATTCTTATGCAAATAGTCGTGATAAGGCTGTAGAAAATGCTAAATGGGTTCTTAATGAAGTAAAAGATTATAAAATTGATTTACCTATTGCCTATGATTGGGAAAATTGGTCATTTTATAATGAATTTGAACAAAGTTTTTATAGTACTAGTATGAATGCTAAAGCATTTTTAGATACAGTTAGTGAAGCTGGTTATCAAGGGCTTTTATATAGTAGTAAAAATTATTTGGAAAAAGTATGGTTTGATATTGGATATGATACTTGGCTTGCTCATTATACTAGTAAAACAAATTATCAAGGTAATTATTCTTTTTGGCAGTTATGTAGTAATGGACAAGTTGATGGAATAAAAGGAAATGTTGATATTGATATAATGTATATTAATTAATTTTGTAAATTTAAAAGAACGATTCTAAAAAAATAAATCGTTCTTTTTTGAATTTGTAAATTTTATTTGTTGTTATTTATGATGTTATTAACTAATGATTTAAATTCTTCTTTTATTTCTTCTAGTCTATTAAGGGTTTTTGCTTCAAATCGCATAGTTAAGTTAGGACCAGTGTTACTTGCTCTTACTAAAGCCCAACCATCTTTAAATTGTACTCTGATGCCATCAACATCAAGATAATTATAGTTTTTACTTTTAGCATATTCGATAACTTTTTTTACAATATCAAATTTTATATCATCAGATACTGGGACTTTTATTTCAGGGGTATTGTAATATATAGGTATATCATTAATTAATTGAGAAAAAGATTTATCAGTTTTACTTAGTATCTCTAACATCCTTAGACCATTATATAAACCGCTATCTAATCCAGGCCAACGATCAGTAAAGTACATATGACCAGAGTATTCTCCACCAAAAGGGTATTTATTTTTGTTGACTTCGTATTTTGTCCAAGAAGCTCCTGTCCTATAAAGTATTGGATTTCCACCTAATTTAATAATCTCATCTTCTAAGGCTTTACCACATTTTACATCAAATAAATATGATTTGTTAGCTACTTTATCATTTATGTTTCTTATATATATAATCATAGCTTTGTCTATTGGTAGAAATTCACCTTTTTCAGTTATAAAGCCAACACGGTCACCATCTCCATCAAAACCTATTCCAATATCCGCTTTAGTTTCTAAAACTTTTTTTATAAGCATTTGATTATTTTCTTCGACAGATGGATCAGGATGATGATTAGGAAAGTTGGCATCTGATTGATCACAAATCATAGTTATATCCAGATTAGGAAATTGAGAATAAATATCTTCTGCATATAATGATGTTGTACCATTTCCACAATCAAGAACTACTTTTAGTTTTTTTGAACCCATTTCAATATTTTCTTTTATGAAACTTTTATAATACTCTTGAGGATTAAATGTGGTAATTTCACCTTTGCCTGACATAAATTTTCCTTTTAAAGTGTAATCTCTAAAATCATAGACTTGTTCTCCACGAGCGTTACCTAAATGATCAAAGCTAAATTTAAAACCATTATCATCTTTAGGATTATGTGATGCGGTTACCATGATGCCGATAATAACATTTGTTTTTAAACAGGCAAAATAATACATTGGAGTAGTTACTAGACCGAAGTCGATGACATTACAACCAGAATCTGTTATACCTCTTATTAATTCAGAGCTTAGACTTGGACTAGATAAACGGTTATCACGTCCAACGCCACATATATTTCTTTTTAATTTATCTTGAATGTATGAACCATAACTTTTACCAATTGTATAAGCAACTTCTTCATTTATTTCTTTAGGATAAATACCTCGTATATCATATTCACGAAAAATATTTTTTTCCAAATTTATTCATCTCCATTCTATATAAAATTATAACATAATTCTTAAGTTTTAAACTACATAATTAAAAGTATGGTATAATGAAGAAGAAAGAATTTGGTGGTTTTTGTGAAAAAGAAGCAAAAAGTAGATATTATAATAGCTTTATTTTTGATATTAATAGGTGTTATTTTATTGTTATTACCTTTGTTTGATTTTAATGATGTTAGATTATTAATTACAATTGTATTTTCTTTATATACTATTTTAAATAGTTTACAATTTATTATTACTAAGGAGAGTAAAGATTTTGAAGGACTTTATAGTGCGTTGGCATCTTTAGTAGTTTTATTTATTAATATATTTTTTGATGTTATAGAAAAACCAAAAAGTTTAGCTTTACTTTTATTATTATGGATTTCTCTTATGGCAATAGTTAAGTTAAAGAAAACTGATTATTATCATGATCGTAAAGATAGAATGTGGAAACTTAGAATTTTTAATTTAGGATTATTCATTTTAACAGGATTTTTAACCAGTATTAATTTAGCATATTCTAGTGATGTTCAAATAATAGTTATAGGATTTTTTATGTTAATTCATGGAATTTTAGAGTTAGTTGATCCAATCACGAAGATATTAATTAGTAGAAATTAAGGGGATTGGAGGAATAAAAAGTGACTAATGTGTTATTTAAAGAGAGTTTGCGAGAAGTATTAAGAAAAAATATTGAAAATTTTCGTTATAGAACTACTTTTGAGAAGAATGTTCTTAAGTTAAGTAAATTAATGATTCAAAGAATTTTGGTTCTTGGAGAAGAAATTTTAAATAATTTAGATGTTTTTAATGATGATGAAATTAAGGATTTTTTAAAAATTTATGATACTATAAGTTTTATGCATGATCCTAAAAATAATGTAGTTGATTATACAATTTTAGAACATTTACTTGAACAAGGAGAAATACAATTAATAATTATTTTAAATTCTGTTAGAGTTAAGAATAATAGTAATGATGTAAAAAGTGTCACTGATGATGAAAAAAAGTCGTTAGTTAGTAATAATAGAGAAAAAGCAGATTCTTTTAGTAATTCAAAAAAAGAAGTTATTGATGAAAGTAATTTAGTTTTTAGAGATGTTTTATTAAAGATTAAAAGTAATATAGATTTTTTTGCTAACAGATTAATTTTTGCTAAACGTGATGCTTTACAAAGTCCTTTTGTTAAAGAAGTAATTGGTACAAATGAATATGATGGAAGAATTAATTATACAAATTATTGTTTAACAATTATTAGAGAAGTATATGCTAAGGTTCAATCTATTTATGAGAGGGTAAATGAATTAGTGAAGGAGAAAATGGATACTAATACTACTGAAGGAGAAGCAAATGAGATAAAAATGCTCATAGATAATTTAAATAGACTTGTAGGTATTATGTATCGTACTTTAAATTTTTCTAGTTTTAATATTATTAATAATAATTTAGCTATTGCAGTTGAGTCGGTGGATAAGTTTGAGAGATTTTTAAACGGAGATAATTCTTTTAGAATAGAAGTTCCTAAAGGCATTGAAAGTGTTGGCAAAAATTTTTAATTTGATGGAGTGATTTTATGAAAGTAGTTGAAGATTTTTTTGAATATCAAATTCTTGATATGGATTTAGGAATGAAGTTAGAAAGTTGGAATGGTAAAGAATTATTAAGACCAGATCCGCAAATTATTTGGGCAAATAAAGAATTTCCTTCATATTGGGAAAAAGTAGATGCTATTTATCATCGTAGTAATAAGGGTGGGGGTTCTTGGGAAATTAAAAAGATCGGAAGAGCACACGT
>CANDCB010000029.1 GCA_947383065.1 uncultured Bacillota bacterium
GAAATAACTTATAAAAATGGTAAAGACTTAAAAACCATCGAAGGTAAAAATGTCATCGTTGCTCCAGGAAGAACAGGGGCTAAATGGATTCAAGAATTAGCTGATAAATATAATATTCCTTATCTATCACAAAGCATTGAAATCGGTGTTAGAGTAGAAGTTAGAAAAGAAATTATGGAAAATATTACAGATGTTATCTATGATCCAACAATTTTTATAAAAACAGATACATATGGTGACGAAATAAGAACATTTTGTACTAATCCCGGCGGTTTTGTTGCCAAGGAAAATTATTATGGTTACATATGCGTAAATGGTCATGCTTTAAAAGAAAAAAAGTCTAATAATACTAATTTTGCTTTTATTTCTAAAGTAAATTTAACAGAGCCTGTTACTAATACGAGACTTTATGGCGAATCTATTGCCCGTATTGCCAACGTTTTAGGAGACGGAAAACCCATAATTCAGTCTTTAAAAGACTTAAAACGTGGACGCCGTAGTGAGTGGCATCGTTTAAATAAAGGCTTTTTAGAACCAACTTTAAAAGACTGTGTAGCAGGTGATTTAGCTCTTGTTTTACCACACCGTCTTATTTCTAATATTTTAGAAGGATTAGAAAAATTAGATAAAATCATTCCAGGTGTTGCTAATGATGATACTTTATTATATGGACCAGAAATAAAATTTTTTAGTAATGAGATAGAAACTGATAACAATTTTAAACTAATGAATGATAATATCTATTTTATTGGCGATGGAGCTGGAAAAGCTGGTAATATTGTTACCGCCGCTGCAACTGGTTTAATAGCTGCCAGAGACATCTTAAACAAATAATAAGAAATCTAAATAAATTTTTTAATTTTTTCTTTAATTGCTAATAGTTAATGTTATAATATTTATAGAAGCTTATAACCATAAGCTAGATAGGAGAATAAATATGAAAATTAAGAACGTAATTGGTCGTGAAATACTTGATTCTAGAGGTAATCCTACTGTAGAAGTTGATGTTATACTAGAAAATGGTGTTATAGGTAGAGCAGCAGTTCCTTCTGGAGCATCTACTGGTGAAAGAGAAGCTTTAGAATTAAGAGATGGCGGCAAAAGATACATGGGAAAAGGAGTCCTAAAAGCTGTAGAAAATGTTAATGGACCATTAAAAGACTTAGTTATAGGAATGGACGTTGAAGATCAAAAAGCTCTAGATTATGCTATGATTGGGTTAGATGGAACAGAAACGAAGTCTAAATTTGGAGCTAATGCAATATTAGGTATTTCAATGGCAGCCTTAAAAGCCAGTGCTATAAATGCTGGTAAACCTCTATATTCTTATGTTGGTAATGGAACACTTTTACCTAAACCAATGATGAATATTATAAATGGTGGAGCTCATGCTGATAATAAACTAGACTTTCAAGAATTTATGATTATACCACAAAGAGATACAATAAAAGAAAGACTAAGAGTTGGTGCTGAAGTTTTCCATAACCTAAAAAAAGTACTAAACGAAAAAGGATTAGCTACTGGAGTTGGTGATGAAGGTGGATTTGCTCCTGATTTACAAAGTAATGAAGAAGGTTTTGAATTAATTGTTGAAGCTATCAAAAAAGCTGGATATGAGCCTGGTAAAGATGTTTGTTTAGGAATTGATGTTGCAGCTTCTGAGTTTTATGATAAGGATATAAACAAATATAAATTTCGTTGGTCAACTAATGAAGAATTTACAACTGATGAATTAATAGATTTCTACGAAAATTTAGTAAATAAATATCCAATTATTTCTATTGAAGATCCTGTACACGAAAATGATTGGGAAGGATTTACAAAAATAACTGAAAGATTAGGAAATAAAGTTCAATTAGTCGGTGATGATTTATTTGTTACTAATAAAAAATGTTTGCAAATGGGAATAGATAAAAAAGCCGGTAATGCTATACTACTTAAAGTTAATCAGATTGGTACAATAACTGAAACTTTGGAAACAATTGAATTAGCACGCAATAATGGTTATGCAACAGTAATTTCTCATCGTAGTGGCGAAACTGAAGATACTACTATCGCCGACTTGGCCGTTGCTTTAAATTTAGGCCAAATAAAAACTGGTTCAATGTCTAGAACCGATCGTATCTGTAAATATAACCAACTATTGAGGATTGAAGAAGAATTATCTAATAAATAATTTATAATTAACTACCAAATAATTAGTAAGTTAAATAAAAAACATATAAAAAATTAAGCCATCGGCTTATTTTTTTTGCTTTAATATATAAATAAAAATAATAATTATAAAAAAATTGCTTAAACTAAATAATGTAAATTAGCCATTTATAAAATGAGGATGATAATATGGTCAGTAAAAAATTTAATAATAATTCAAATAATAAAAGCGAATTTATAACAATTTTAATTCCCTTAAAAAAAACCAATATAAAAAGTTATAAAGTAGGAGTTAAAAACGTTAAAACAATTTTAAATAATTATATTTCTAATAGTAACTTCGATACTCGGGTAAATTTATACGAAAGTAAAAGTCATATTACTTATATACATCCTGAGGAATATGAGGATGTTAAGGCTAGTAAAAATTCTGTCAATTATATATGGAAGCAAAATATCAAAATTAATGAAAGAAACATTGCATGTATTTTTTTAAAAAGTTCATTCATATATTAAGCAATATCGTTTATTTCTTAATATTTATTTATGGTATTTTGTGTATTCCATATATTATAGGTTTTAAACCACTCGTAGTATTAACAGGTAGTATGACACCTACTTATAAAGAAGGAAGTATCATTTATTATAAAGAAATTCCAGAAGAATTTTTAAAAGAAGGTGATGTAATTACATTTAAATATGAAAATTTAATAATTACTCATCGCATTAATGAAATAAAAGGTAATGAATATTTTACAAAAGGAGATGCTAATAATGCTCCTGATCCAAAACCAATTACATACAAAAATATTTTGGGCAAGGTTAGTAAAATTTATATTCCTTACCTAGGTTATTATGTTTCATTTATTAATAAACATATTTATATTTTAGCAGTAGTAGTATTAATTTTGGTATCAGAGTTTTTACTTAGTAGAGTAAAGACTTTAGATATAAATAAAAGAAGAAAGGATGAAAAAAATGGATTATGATAATGAAGAAAAATTTGAAAGAAAAGAAAGAAAAAACAATAAACCATTAATTGCTCTAATTTTATTAGCAATTATAGGAATTGTAGGAGGAACATTCGCTTACTTTACAAGTCAAGCACAATTTGCCAATGTGTTTAGAACAAAACCATATAGTACAGAACTTACAGAGGAATTTGACGCTCCAACAGATTGGGTTCCTGGTCAAGAAACAAGTAAGAAAGTTTATGTGACCAACAAAGGGGATGTTGACTTGGCCGTAAGAATTTCTTATACCGAAGAATGGGTTGGCGGTGATGGTACAACAAAGCTTGATTTAATTCAAACCAAAGCTGATGGAACAAAAGTAATGGTTGCAGTTATAAATTTCCCTAATCAAGAAGATTGGTTAGCTCATAAGGAAGATGATGACGTAACATACTATTACTATAAAGATGCAATTCTTAAAGACGGTCAAACATCAATGTTTATTGATAAAGTAACATTTAATAAAGACGTTGATATTGATTATACTTGTACAAACGTCTATACATATTCAGATGGCAGTACAAGTACAGGTGACGCTCCAGATAGTGGAAAAAAAGTAACAGCAACAACACAAAGATGTAGTTCAACTGGCCAAACCTATGCAGGAGCAACTTATACACTAACTATAAAAATAGAGACAGTTCAATTTGACCAATATAAAAATTATTGGGGAACAAATATCGATTTAAACCAAGCCTAATTTAAAGGAGGCTTACTATGAAAAGACATATTTTATTTCTACTAACAATATTGCTTTTGCCCCAATTCATCAGAGCTTACGAAAATAAACTATATTTTACTAATAACGGAAACAGACTGTATTATAATTCGGAACTTTATAATGAAGAAATATTTATGAAGCACACTGATATGATTCCAGGAAGTTCTTTTGAAGATGAATTAATAATAGCTAATAATACCAATACAGATTATAAATTATATTTAAAAGTTATTATTAGAGAACAAAGTAATATTGCATTAGATTTACTAAAGAATATCGAAATGTCAATCTTTTTAGATGGTAAGCTTTTATACAGTGGTTATGCTGATGGTTTAGATTATTCAAGTAGAGGTATTAATTTGCAGAATGCAATATATATAGGAAATTATGTTCCTGATAAAGTGAGTAAACTAATTGTAAAGACAAAACTAAAACTAGAATATGATAATACTGAAAATAATGAAATATCTTTTGTTGATTGGGAATTTGTTGCTAATTACGAAGATGAAATTTTACCTATTAATCCAGATACTGGAGATATAATAGGCCAATATGTAAAGTATTTTGTTTATGCTTTTCTAATAATTTCAGTTATATATATATTGTTAAAATTCTACTATGAAAACGTTTAAGGAAACTTAAATGTTTTTTTATAAACTATTTATAATCTTTTTCATATTTTTATTTAAATAGCATATAGTTAAAATGAAAGAGAGGAAATAAATAATATGGAAATATTAAAAGTATCTAGTAAATCTAACCCAAGTAAAGTAGCAGGTGCTATTGCCAATATCTTTAGAGAAAAAGGCGGGGTTGAATTACAGACAGTAGGAGCTGGAGCTTTAAACCAAGCCGTAAAAGCAGTCTCCATTGCCCGTGGATATATTTCTCCATCTGGTATCAATTTAGTTTGTATTCCAGCATTTACTGACATTGAAATAGATGGAAAAGAAAAAACTGCTATTAAACTTATTATAGAAGCAAAGTAAGCTTCTTTTTTTAACTCTTATTATGCTATAATATTTAAAGAATAGGGGATAAATATGAAAAAAGAATTAAAAAACAAAACTGAAAATCTAAAAAAAATATTATATAACAATGAATTTAATGACCAAGACCGCTTAATAATTCAAAAAAATTTATTTGAATTATTAAGAGAATGTATAAAAAGTCAAGTTTATGAAGTTGAAGTAGGTTCTTATATTTTAAACATAAATCCTAATACTTTATCAGTTAAATACGAAACACCTGAAACTATTATAGAATTATCAAATGAAGACATTTATTTCGAAACAGAAAGAGAATTAGAAGTAAAATTTTATACCTTAAAAGATGTTTCTTTAAATGATAGAAGTTATCCAATTATTAAAGTTTCAGGTTTAATTAATAATGTTGATGGGGATATAATCGAAAGCTATCAAATCGAATTATTTACCAAAAACGAAGATAATATAAAGAATTATTTATCTGATAATTTAGGTGAATTTACCTTTACTAGTTTGGATATAGAAACACCATATAGTGTTATTTTAAGTAGAACAATAAAAAATAATAGTTTAAGAATTAATCCTATTAATTTTTTTAAAAAAGATTCAGTTATTCCTATTATTTATGATTATACTAATAAAAGGTATATTAATGCTTCAAATGACGATAAAATAAGCAGAGACTATATACCTTATTTACCAGTATTACAAGATAAAAAAGAAATTGTAAATTATTTATATGGACTAATTATTGATTTCTATAATGATTATTTAAATAAACAATAAAAAAGTAAATAAGTCTTTTTTCTTATATAAAAAGATAATATAATATAAAAGGAAAGAGAGATGTTTATGAATTTTATAGATAATATAAAAAAAAGAGCCCAAAGTAATATAAAAAAAATTATTTTACCAGAGACTATGGATGAAAGAGTTTTAAAAGCTGCTCAAATTTGTTCTGAGGAAAAAATTGCTGAGATTATTTTAATAGGTGATGAAAATAAAATATTAAAATTAGCCCAAGAAAACGAAATTAATTTAGAAGGAATTAAAATAATGAATCCTGTTACTTGCGAATTAACAGATAAATTAATTAATGAATTTTACGAATTAAGAAAAGAAAAAGGAATGACTATAGAGCAGGCCCAAAAGATTCTTTTAGAGGATTACATGTATTATGCTTGTATGTTAGTAAAATTAGATTTTGCCGATGGGATAGTTTCGGGAGCATGTCATTCAACAGCCAATACCCTAAGACCGGCTTTACAAATTATAAAAACAAAAGAAGATGCCAAATTAGTATCCGCATTTTTTTTGATGGTTGTCCCAGATTGTGATTATGGTTATAATGGCACTTTCATATTTGGAGATTCAGGTTTAGAGCAAAATCCTGATCCTGAGAAATTAGCTGCTATAGCAGCTTCATCAGCTCAATCTTTTGAACTACTAACAGGTGAAAAAGCAATTACAGCAATGTTATCTCACTCAACTATGGGAAGCGCTAAACATCCTGATGTCGAAAAAGTTACTGAAGCAGTTAGAATTGCTAAAGAAAAATATTCAGATTATTTAATTGATGGAGAATTACAACTAGATGCGGCAATCATTCCAAGTGTTGCAAAATCTAAGGCTCCTAATTCTTTAGTTGCTGGTCACGCTAATGTTTTAATATTTCCTGATTTGGATGCTGGTAATATTGGTTATAAACTTGTTCAAAGACTTGCTAAAGCTGAAGCATATGGTCCAATTACTCAAGGTATTAAAAAGCCAGTTAATGATTTATCACGTGGCTGTTCAACTGATGATATTGTAGGAGTAGTTGCTATAACATCTGTTCAATCTAATAAATAAAAAAAGTTTCATTGTTGAAACTTTTGTTTTTTAATATTTATTTTATTATGTACAATGTAATAATCGTAAAAATAATTGAGATTCCAACTATAATAGTAATTATTTGTAATGTACTAATAAAACCAGAACTATCATTTGCTTTACATACTAATTCAAGCTTTTTACCATTTTCATCATTTTTTGATACTTCACCAGAATCATGTTTTGGTCCAACAATTTGTGGCTCTGATAATTCGTGATACATATCAATTGCTTTTTTTTCTTTTTCGCTAAGTTCATTTTGATTCCCAGATTCTAAATCAAAAATAAAAGAACGAAAAGTATTTAAAGGATGACGTCGATATTCTAAAAGATAATCTTCATAAGTTATAAGATTGCCAATATTTTCGTAATATTCTCTTAGGTTATTCTCTTGTTCATCATTTAATGGTCCTTTAGAACTAAGTAAACTTCTATATTCCTTAAAAGAAAGGGGCTTATCCGAATTTGTCGAAGCTTGTTTTTTTTCACCTTTAGGAACATGTATCCTAACTATTTTGAAAATATCTTCTGAAGATAGTACACTTAAAGAAGCCGCAAAAGAAATATCGCCAGATAAAAGATCGTTAATATTAAACTTACTAATATCAACCCTCATACCTTGATAAACTAAATTATTACCATCTAATGAAAGCTCTTTAAAACTTTCAGGGAATTGTTCATAAAGGTTATATAAAGTTTGTCTATTTATACTCATAATATCCATATTATCACCTATTATAATATTATCAAAAAAAATCTCTATTTTCAAATAATTATGTTTGATGTATAATTAATGCGTGATGTTTATGAAAAAGGAATTAAATGAAAACTTTATTATAGAACTTTCTAAAAATAAAAACGAGCCAAAGTGGATGCTTGATTTTCGTCTAAAATCATATGCTAAATTTAAAGAGTTAGAAAACCCAAATTTTGGTCCCCAAATAGATATAGATTTCAATAATTTAACATATTATAAAGGTGAAGCTTTAAAATTAACAAACGATTGGAAAAAAGTTAATTGTAGTGTTCGTAATACTTTTGATAAACTAGGCGTAATAGAAGCTGAAGAAAAATATCTAGGTGGGGTAACTAATCAATATGAAAGTGAAGTTATCTACCATAATCAGAATTTAAATGATAAAGGTATAATATTTACTTCAACTGATGATGCTTTACAAAAATATCCTGAATTATTTAAAGAATATTTCAATCATTTAGTTAATTATGCCGAAAATAAATATACAGCTTTAAATGGTGCTCTGTGGTCTGGAGGATCTTTCATATATATCCCAAAAGGTGTTAAAGTTTCAAGACCACTCCAAAGTTACTTTCGAATTGAAACAGAATCATTAGGTCAATTTGAAAGAACAATTATAATTGTTGATGAAGGCGCCGACTTAAGTTATATAGAAGGATGCACAGCTAAAGAATATAGTGTTAGTTCGCTACACGCTGGTGTTGTGGAAATATTTATCAAAAAAAATGCCCATTGTCGTTATTCTACTATTCAAAATTGGTCAAATGATGTTTATAATTTAGTTACTAAACGAGCTATTGTAGATGATAATGGGTTAATGGAATGGGTCGATGGCAACATCGGCAGTAAAGTCACAATGAAATATCCATCTTGTATTTTAAAAGGCGATGGTGCTACTGGTAATTCTATTTCTATCGCTTACGCTAAGGCTAATCAAGTACTAGATGCTGGTGCCAAAATGATTCAT
>CANDCB010000030.1 GCA_947383065.1 uncultured Bacillota bacterium
ATAAGGTACCGTGACTGGAGTTCAGACGTGTGCTCTTCCGATCTCTTCTTTACTAATATCATAACCATGGGAAGCGATTTCTTCAATGTATCCTTTTCTTTTTTTTCTAATACACATAGTTAATGCTTTATCCGCCCAATTCTTAGGAGCTAAATCTAGTGGTAAAAATTCTAGATTTTCAGTTAATTTTACTATTTTAGGAACTTCAGTTGATGCTATACATCTACAACCTGCACATTGTGCTTCAATTAAGACCATTCCTAATCCCTCGTAAAGACTTGGTAACAAAAAGAGGTCAAAAACTTGGTATAATTCATTTGCATCATCTCTTTGACCCAAAAACTGTACTGAGCTAATTAATCGATAATCTTTTACTTTTTGTTTTATTTCATCCATAAGAGGTCCTTGGCCTGCTAAAAGTAATACAGTATCAGGATTTTTTTTATGTATTTCGTTAAATATATCAATCAGAAATATATGGTTTTTTTGAGCTACAAATCTTCCAATATGACCAATTACAAGAGTATTATCTTTTATACCTAGTTCTTCTTTTTTTCTTTGTCTAATTTTTTCATTATATTTGTAATTATTTAAATCAATAGCATTATTAAGTATAAAGACATTATTTTTTTCAAATTCTTTATTACCAAACATCCATCTACCTGCATGTTCTGTACAACTCATATAATCGGTAGCAAAAGTTTTAGCAAATGGTCTCAAAATTTGTTTCATTAAATTCTTCTTTTTCTCCACTTTATTAGTTGTACTATGTGAATGAGCTATTCTTACTGGGACATCTGCACATTTTGCGGCAAATAAACTAAAAACTGATAAGGTATTAATGTGAGAGTGTACTATTTTATATTGACCTTCTTTTAATATTTTTTTTAATTCTTTATTATATTCAAATACTTTTTGATATGGAGGAATTAGTATAACTTTTCCACCTAATTTTTCTATTTCTTTATATGGAATGTTTGTAGAATCATTATCGCAGAAAAAATCAAACTGAATCATATCGCGATTAATATGTCGATAATAATTCATGACAACCGCTTCAACTCCACCACCAACCCATTTTCCTATAATCTGAGCTATTCTTATTGGGCTTTCTTTTTTACTCATACTTTTTCCTCTTTTTCTTTTTTATTTCTTATAATATCATTGCTTCTATTTTTTATCAATTTTTATTATCTTTATTTAATAAATTATATCAAATATTAGCCGTATTTTCTACTTTTTATTGCAAAGAAAAAGATACTATAAATTCTATAGTAATCTTTTAACTATTATTTTTCTTCAAGGAGAGTTTTTATTTTTAGACTTGCTTCCTTTACATCATCTTCATAAGGTATCATTACATATCTTTTATATTGAGGTGCTGTATGTGTATTTAATGATGCGCCTTTACCATCTACCCATTGTTTTTCAAATGTCCATTTTGCCCCTTTATCTAATTGATATTTTACAATAGTAGTGATTGTATCTCTTGGTATATCAGTACGATAAAAATTCCCTAAAGATTTTAGTATTTCATCGTATTTTGTTAATATTAATTTATCGTTTAATATTTTTTTAAGAGTTGCTTCTAGTACTTGTTGTTGATTTTGAATGCGATGGCGATCTCCAGATGGGTAAGCATACCTTTCACCAGCATATGCCAAAGCTTGTTTACCATCAAAATAATTTAGTCCTTCTTTAACTGTCCAACCTTTTATATGTGATGAATTAAAAGTTCTGTCACTTTCTATTTGTATTCCACCTACTAAATCAACCATTTCTCTTACTGCATTAAATCCAACTTTAACACTATAATCAATTTCAATATCAAATAAATCCTCCATTGTTGCTGTTGATATGTCCAAACCATATATTCCACTATGTGTTAATTTATCCTTTAATCCCGTCTGCCCATGTACTTGAACATAATAATCTCTAGGAACACTTGTTAAAAGCACTTTATTAGTATAAGGATTTATAGTCATTACCATGTTCAAATCACTGCGTGATTTATTTTGTATATTACTACTACGGGAGTCACTACCAGATATATAAATATTCATTGGGCGAATTATATCTTTGTTATTTTCCTTGTCATTTTTTATTATCGTTTCTAAATCAAAGCTATAAATTATTTTCACTTGATTTTTCAAGTCTTTTCTTTCTTCTTCTATTATATCTATAACTGATGTTTCCAATAATATAGCATCAGTTTTATTGTCAAGTAAATCATCATATAAAGCGAAGACATCTTCATACTCTATATTATTAGATTTAGTTATTTCATTTATTTTGTTCAATGCTTCATTATTGTCTTTTAAAAAACCGATATTTTTGCTAATTAAACTCTCAATATCGCTATATGTACTATTATTTAAAACGATAATATTAAATGTTGAAATCTCCACTGTATTGTTGTTAAAAGCACTATCTAAAAAATCATTAGTGTGTTTTATATATTTTAAAGCAACCATGGAAACTATAACTAAAACAATCGTTAGTATAATAGCTAAAATTTTAGTTGCTATATTTTTAAAGATTAATAATAATGCTATTAATATATTTATTAAAAATAAGATTACTATGCCAATAGCAAAATATTTCACAGGAATTACATTTAATTTGTTAATATTAAATGCCAGATACCCAGATAAAATAATATTAAAAATTATTATAACTAAGTTTAACCATTTTAAATTTTTTTTCATAATAATACCTCTTTCTAAATTTCAAAAAAGATACATGATACATGCACCTATTTATTCAGCCGCTCCATGTCCACCAAAAACAGCTTTAAAAGTTTTAAAAAATATTTTGATGTCTAGTAATATATTACAATGATTCGAATAGTAACTTTCAAGTTCTAATCTTTTTTTAAAAGTAACATTTTCACGTCCACTTGTTTGCCAATATCCTGTTATCCCTGGTTTTGTTTTAACTATATCATCAAAGTATTTACCCATATCTTCTTTTTCACGAGGCATATAAGGGCGATTGCCTATTAATGACATATTTCCTAATAAAACATTTAATAGTTGAGGTAATTCATCAATTGATGTTTTTCTAATAATTTTACCAACTTTAGTAATTCGTGGATCATTTTTTAGTTTCTTATTAATTCTATATTCTTCAGCTGCTTCTTTATTTTCTTCTAACATTTTAAATAATATTTCATCAGCATTAGGAACCATTGAACGAAATTTATAGAAATTAAACTCTTTACCATTTTTACCAATTCTTTTTTGAGTAAAGAATATTGATTTAAAATCACCAGAGCAAATAGAAACTATTTTTATTATAATACTTACCGGTATTAATAAAATAAGACCAATTAATCCAACAAATATATCAAAAACTCTTTTCACAAATAAATATAAACACCATTTAATATTATCTAAACAATTTATTTCAACTGCTTCTTTCATTTTTCACACCCCTATATTTTATATGTAAACTCTATTAATTTGTCTTATCTTTACTATAATATTCATTTACATAATATGAGTTATAACTATTACCTTTTACATTAGCTTTATTTATTATTACACCATCTATTTTACTATTAGATGATTCAAATATTTTTTTACATCTTTCAAGTAATTCAATTGGTGTTTCTCCACTCGCAACAACTACTAAATTAGCATCAGAATATTTTGTCATAATTTGTGTATCACTCATACCGAGTAATGGAGGACAATCTAAAATTATGATATCATAATGTCTTCTTAATTCTTCAATAACTTCATAATTGTTATTAGATGCTAATAATTCAATTGGATTTGGTGGAGTTGGTCCTGTTGGAATTAAATCAATGTTTTTAACACTTGTTCTTGTAATATATTTTCCTAATTTAACTTCATCTTTAAAATTTAAGATTAAGTTTGAATACCCACTAGTTGTTTGGTTATTAACATCAAATATTTCATGTTGGCGTCCACGACGTAAATCGCAATCGATTATTAAAACACTTTTACCATCTTGACCATAAGCAGATGCTAAGTTAGCTGATATAAATGATTTACCATTTCCTGCTTCTGGAGATGTTACTAATATTGTTTGTATTTCCTTATCAACGGCTGAGAATTGTAAATTAGTACGAATACTTTTTATTGATTCACTAAACATTGATTTAGGATTTACATTTATCATTAAATCTGTTCC
This sequence comes from uncultured Bacillota bacterium, assembly GCA_947383065.1. Next base: position 4,162 of record CANDCB010000030.1, read on the forward strand.
ATTCATATCTTTCACCTACTTTTTACTGCTTCTACGTTTAATACGTGGGACAATACCGAAAATTGGTAAGCCCAGTTTGTTTTCAACCATTTCAGCACTTTTAATAGTTGTATCAAAATAATATATAATGAAGACACTACCAAGTCCTAAAACTAGACCTAACATTATATAAATAATTAAATCTTTAATGATATTTATATTATATGCTTCATCTGCCTCTACAGCTTTATCAACAACAGAAACGTTTTGTAATTTGTAAATACTTTTAATTTCTTCACCAAAAACTTTAACTATTTGGTTAGCAATATCTGCGGCTGTTGTTTTATCTGGATCCGCAACTACTATTTTTAGTATTTCTGTATCTTTTGAAGTTGAGACACTAACACTTGAATATAATTTGTTGTATGAATAATCAAGTTCTAAATCATCTATAACGTTTTCAAGAACCCTTCTAGACTTTAAAATATCACTGTATGTTGCAACAAGATTTCTATTTAAGTTAACGTCACTTTGTGTGTATCCATTACCAGATGCTCCTCCAGCACTTCCATCATCACTAACTAAGACAATTGTTGCATTAGACCTATATATAGGTGTTTTTAAAAATATTGAATAAACACAACCTAGAACTAATACTGATAATAATATTATTATAACAATTAAGATACGTTCTTTAATATAATCAAATAGTTCTTTTAAATTAATTTCTTCCATAACTAATCCCTTCTAATTCTTTTTTATGTGGTAATTCAAAGTTGTTTTAGTTCTTTTTGAATGATACATACTATATCATTTTTAGAGCAAAAAGAAAACATAAAATTTCAATTTACAATTATATTCTAACATAAATTGGAATTTTGTCATATATTTATATAACAAAAGTGTAAAATTTTTCTAATATTAAGTAAAATCCTACATTTATTTCCTTCTATTTAATTTTATTTTTATTTTTTAAAATAATTATTTAATTTTTACTTTTCCAAATGTTAATTTATTAAGAAATTTATTTATTAAGGCAGAACCTAATACTTCATTTAATGTGTTATTTTTATATAATGTAAATATATATATAAAACATCCAACAATACTATTTATTGCTACATAAATTATAGAAGATATTTTACTATCATAATTAATAGGGATTATATGTTTAAAAACTAAAACTCCTGCAATCATTAAAATAATAGGGATAATAAGTTTTTGTAACATATGATATGTATTTTGATATTCTAAATTATGTTCTTTTTTTAACGTATATAATGAATATATTAAACTAATTGAATATCCTATTATACTTGATACTTGAGCACCTAAAAATGGTGGTATTCCTATCTTATGGAATAAAATCATTAGAGGAATATCTAATATAATGTTAGTTAAAAGTCCTACTATAAAGCTTTTATAAACTAGACTAAATTTATTTAAAGCTTGAAGGGTTGAACTAGTAATCATAAAAATATTCCCCATTAAAGTAACAAATACGGAAAGAGATAATATCATAGGGCCATAGTCATTACTTAATCCATAAAAGATATTCCAAACTGGTTTGCAAAGCAAAGCTAAACCAATCGCCATAGGTAAAGATATCATAATAATCATTTGAAGGGCTTGGTTAAGTCTTGCATTTACTTCTTTGAAGTTCTTTAATGTAAATGCACTTACTATAGTGGGAATAAGACTAACAGTCATACCCATCGCAACTGATGAAATAATCATACTTATTTTGCTAGACCAAGTTGTAATTGAACTAGTAACAAATTCAACATCTAAAGTAGACATTCCGATAAAATCCATAGTTCTTAAGATTAGGACCATATCGGTAAAGTTATATAAACTGAACATAGTGTTTATTATTATAAAAGGTATAGCATAGCTAATAATCTTTTTGACAATTTCTTTATTAGTAATATCATCTTTTTCAGTATATTTTTCTATGTTTAAGTCTTTTTTATAGTCATGAATTTTTTTTAAAACGTAAATTTGAGCAATTAAAGCACCGAAAAAAGCACCTGTTAAAGCAATGTAGATAGCTATTTCTTCGCTTAGATTAAAGACTTTTAAAATAAGGAAACAACCGATTAGAATAACACTTATTCTAACTACTTGTTCAATTACTTGACTAATAGATGAAACGTTAATTATTTTATGGCCTTGTAAATATCCTTTACTCACACTTAAAAAAGGAACTACTAAAATGGAGATTGAAACACATCTTATAGCAAATGATACTTCTTCGATAGTATTTCCACCGCTTAAATCACCAAGTAAAAGATTAGCTATTTGGGGAGCAAATAAAATTAAAATAATAAAAATAGTAACAGCTGCAAACATTAATATTTTTTTGCCAATTTCATAAGCTCTTTGTTTGGCTTCCATTTTGCCTAATGTGTCATATTCTCCGACTATTTTACTAATAGCAATAGGTAGCCCAGCTGTTGATATATCTAAAAATATTACATAGATATTATAAGCATAAGCATAAAGGGCGCTAGCTTTAACACTAATCATTGCGTAAAAAGGAATAACATATAACATTCCTAATATTTTTACTATAAATATTGCTAATGTAGCAATAATTGTTCCTTCGACAAATGAACTTTTTTTCACTATATCACTCGTTTCTTAAGACGAAAATAATCTTAAAATAGATTATAACATGGATATTTTAGAACTTAAAGAATTTCGACAAAAAAATAAATTTACTATTAATTTATAATGTAAAATTGTTGATAAATCATAAGTTATTAACATGCTTTTTTCATTGACAAGACTTTTTCGTATTGAGTCATAAAATCATTTACATCTTCTGATGATGTAGATATAGTTTCAACTAATTGTTCAAAACCTTTAGGATTTGGAATACCAATTAAAAATTTGACAAAATCTTTACTATGGATTAATCGCTCTAATATTTTGGATAATTCTTTGGCATCAAATAAAGAAGATGCAATAGCATTAATTAGTTTTAAAGTAAAATTAATATTATTTTGAACAGTTTTAGGATTTAAAGTTCCGTTTGGATATCTAATTTCAACTAATTTTTTAGTTAGATAATCGTTTAAATTTATAGCGTCATGAGTTGTAAATAATAATAAACCATAGGACGATCTTCTAAATTCATAATAAAAGTTAGGGTCATTAAAATCTACTCTATTAATGTATGAAAATAGATAAGGTTTTAAGGGACCAGCATAACTAGCTGCGGTTTCTCTTTTTAAGTAAGTATCTCCCATATAAAATAAATTTATGTCATATTCCAAAATTGCAATGAGCTTTGAAAATATTTCAAAAAAATTAGCATCATTATTTAAACTTGTTAATTCTACTCTTATATGATTACTACATCTATCATTAATACGAGCTTTGGCTTCTTTTAATGTTTCTAAGATTGTTTTTATTTCTTGCCATGTATTTTTTTCATCAATAAAAATACGACTGGAAAGTTCCCCACCTATTTCTTGATTTCCATCTTTTTCTGTTACAGTAGCGTCGGTATCTAAGTACCAATTTTTATAAGTAGGATTGATATTTTTATGATTTCTAATAAATTCAACAGGCAAGGAGCGAGTTTGAAATAATTTTGATAGTTCGTTTAAAAGAGCATTTTTAAATTCTAGTTCTATTCCAAAGCGATACTTATCTTGCATGTCTATACTATCTCGATATAAAGTCATATTCTCCCCCCTTTAGAAATATGATTATAATATTTTTTTCTTTATATAACAAGATTTTCTAAAAATTACATACAATATGTTGGATTATAGGTTATTAAACACTAAACTATATTTTTTTAAACTTATGAAAGTTATTTTGAAAAATTAAAATAATTATACATAAAGCGGCAAGGAAAAGAAAATTAAGTATTTGTAAAAATAGACCTGTATTAGGATTATCTTCATTATCTGTTGGGTTATTATCTGAACTATTATTTGGTAATTCTTCTATGACATTTATATTTCCTAGGACATACCAATTATTATCTGTTTTTCCTTCGCTACCAAATAAATATGTTGGATTAATATCATTTTCATTTTTAAATAAACCAAGAGCTAATTTATACTCGCCTAATTCTACTTGGTTGATATTAATATTTATATTTTCATTTATTTCTTGATCAGAAAGCCACTTTTTAGCGTCAACATTAGTTTTAATTTTATTTATTACATTATTTTCATTATCTAATAAAGCTAAATAAAGTATTGTATTATCATAAATTGGAGCAACTCCATCATTTTTAAATTTTATTTTAACAGT